>NZ_JARVGN010000326.1 GCF_029762515.1 Methanocalculus sp.
TGCCACATGCTGGACACCGTCCACATGGCCGATGATAATCAGTCCTGCAACTTTGTTATGAATCATCCTGTTTCCAAACCAGGAGTACTGGTTCTCGATGCAGTTCATCCGCTCGACGAATTTCTGAACAAGGGCAGAGTGGTTATTCCACCGGATAGGGGATGCAAGGATGAGAATATCGCAGGCGAGCACCGCGTCATAGACCCTCTGCATCTGGTCATCTGTGTATTTCAGCGTCGACATGCAGGGATAGATACAGTGGGATGGATCTTCTGAGTAATTGCCCTCACAATGATAGATCAACAGATCCTTCAGCCTTATGAACTCGGTTGTCGAGCCGAAGCTTTCGTATTTCACAAGGGCCCTCTTCAGGAGCCGCTCGGATTTACTCAGATCCCCATCCTGCCGGCTGGATCCGGATATTCCAAGCACCCTGATACCCCGGCACCGTTCCGGATCAGGTGGTTCGATGATATTCACGCCAAATTTTCGTCCGACAAGGGGGGATGGCATAGCAGAAACTACTCGCTTGTCCTATTTCTACCTGACGCTCATGATCGAATCAGATCAATTCGTAAACAGAATGCGAGGTTTTTTATTTTGAAAAGTCCGAACAAATACTATGAAGGAACGCTGTGTCAATAACCTTGGCGGCAAAGTTCTGATGATGGATGCAAAGCCTGACGAAGTGAATGAATACGTCAGGAAGAACACTGCGGAACAGTATGAGATGTATCCGGATTTTGAGTTCCGCGGACTGCACATGCTTCTTGCAAAGCCTATGCTTGTAGGGCTGAAGATCAAAAAGAAGAAGATCATCATGCCATTTACAAAACTCTGCCCAAAATACGGAACCGTACTCTATGAGATCGATGCAGAGGACGGAGATTTTGAGACGATACGATCAGGGCTTCAGCGGGTGGAGTAAGAATATCAATCAGCCAGTACCTTCAGCCCAAAGAGCTGTCTGATCAAGGAGATGGGTCACCTGATCATTAATCATGTACCGGACCGATCTCCCCTCTTTTCTCACCGACAACAGGCCTTTCTCTTCGAGCCTCTGCATATGCCATGTTATTGAGGGGCCGCTTTTGCCGATGGTATCTGCGATCTCCTGCCGGGAGATCTCGGGTTGCACCAGGATAATCCTGAGGATCTCAGATGCCGTCTGCGAACGGAGGCAGGAGATGAGATCCAGTTCATCACGTGAATAGGTTCCCCCGTTCCTGAAGAATCTCCTGAACCCTTTCTCTTCAACGACCCGGATCATGTGCGAACGCTCAAGGATCGCACAATGATACCGGATGGTGCTCAGGGTGGACTTCGACTTCCTGGCAAGCTCATGAAGGTGAATGCCCGGCTCTTTGCAGATCCTTCCAAAGACCTCTTTCCTTAGGGAATTATCAAGGACATTCGAGCCGGAAACCCGCCGATATCCTGCAAGAGCCCAGAACTTCATGGCAGTCAGTACCTCAAGTGGAAAACAGGAGACCTGGAGAAGGAAGATCCAGAATGGAAGCTCAAGAAGACCAACTGGTGCCGGGGTCACAGGGACTGCTCCTGTCGGCGGATTCTCATACCCTGAGCTGATCGTATAGGAGGGGGCCGCCGAGGCAGACCAGGTAAGAGCTGCCAGGCAGATGAGCATAATCAGGAGCTTTGCATGTGGATTCATCAGTACCAGATCGTGAATGTATACCGGCTCTCTTCTTCACCGGGGTTCTCAATTCGGAAGTACCATTCTCCTTGTGGCATAATAGTATCTCCGGCAATCTCAAGATATATCCTGTTATCGGGAACACCGTCATCTGCATCCTCAAACGGGCCAAGAACGGCATCGGGTGAATATACCGTCAATATAACCGGCCCCTCTTCAAAGAGAAGATCAACCCAGATCCGGTCTTTTTCTTCCGGAATGGAAAGGGCAGAGTACTCTGTCTGATCACCTTTCACAATTCTCCATTCCACTTCTTCCACCGGATCATGCTGTGTCGGAATGGTGTTGATCTGATAAATGCTCATAGGCGGGTGGAGCGAGGGATTCAGTTGTACCTTTAACCTGAATATCGAAATACTGATCGGAAGAAAAGGATCACGGGGTTGTGCATTGTATATCCGGATAGTTCGCTCAACACTCTCATCGGGTATGGGGGGTCTTGCTGACAGCCGGACAGGCCTCACATTCGTTGAAGGCAAAGAACTATGAGGGAATAATGATACCCCGGGATCCCGGAACTTAATGCGAGGGGGAGTCCCGTTTAACCCCATCGAATTTATCACAATAGTCTGCTCCTGTGGCTGGAATTCGCGCTTGAAAACGATCTGCAGCTCTTCTGTCTCATCGTGCCCCGATGCGGATACCGGGGTGGAGATCAGTGTGATCATGATGAATATGGTGAGCCAGACAGAGAGCCGGTTATTCATTCGTCTAATTTCTTTTTTAAAATAGTATAAAGGATATGGTACAATCATCTACAGGTCAATACGGGCAATGAAGCGAGGAATGGTTCAGAGCCGACATGTTGAGGATTGTGCGAGAATGCTCTATTAAACAACCTGCATTCATTCTTCTGAACATGATTGAACTGACAGATTTAACCAAGCGGTACAACGGAGTGCCTGCAGTTGACAATCTCTCCCTTACCGTACGCGAAGGGGAGATCGTCGGACTCCTCG
>NZ_JARVGN010000327.1 GCF_029762515.1 Methanocalculus sp.
AATGGTCCGATCCCATCAATTTCTGGCGATTTGATGGTGAGTTTTCTTTCCCCTGAATTCACTTCCGCCGCATTGTTTTTGATTTCATCGAAGGTAACGAGAATCGAGGGTTTTTGATCGTAATCAATGATGTAATCCGCATGCTCCCGATCGAGCTGTTTCAAAATCTCGATCAGTGTAAGGTCCAGATTCGGGGTGCACACATATTTCGAATCTTTCCCTTCTCTGTTGGAGAACACTTCCATCTGTGGCGTGTGCCCCGATGAGATCTTCAGGACGATGGAGATCTTCTTTTTCTGCCGGGAGGGATTGATCTCGCCCTCTACACCAATCAGTTGGATTTCTTCGCCGTTTTGCGCAGCAAGCTCGATAATTTTCGGGGAATTTTTCAGAGATTTGATCATAAAATCAAGCCTTTGAGGGCGCATGTTCTTTCCCTTACCCCTGATATCCGTTTTCTTTGCATCCTTTTGATTGAAGGCTTTCTCCTTAAAATCTCGGCGTTTACCTTCAGTTTTTGGCTCATATGCCACCAGTTTCTCGTGAAAGAGAGGGTCCTCTGTCGTATAGAGGACATACAATCCTTTCTCTGGTATGGGCACCTTCCCTTCCTGAAGGGCTTTTTTCCCGAGATCTGTCAGTTTATAATCGTCCTCATCGTTCGTGGGCGAATAGTTACCATAAATTCGGTTGGAAACAATACCGTATTGCTCGAGTTTTAAAAATAACGTTGTTCCGCTCAATCCACTTGGAGTATACGGCCATGGATGCCCAAGCAATAAATCACTGTTTGTGCCGAGGGAATATTGTATAGTATCCCAAATTGATTTGCGTATTTCAGCAATCACCCTTGCTTCCAGTAAATCTTTGCGAAGAGGGGGATCAATTTTATCAAAATTTTTATCCTGGAGTTGAACAACAACCACCTCTCCCTTCTCAGTCAGGTAAAAGCTATCCGGGTCTGAGACTCGATAATATGCAGGCTTCTGTTTCGCTCGCTCAATGAGCCGAAATTTTTCCATTCTTTCAAGAAGACTTCGGCCAAATTCATTATCCGGCGTCTTGTCCAGAAGTTTTGTATTCACCTGTTCAACCGTAATCCCCCCTTCTTCCTCGAGTTTCAAGAATGGGAGAATGAATTTGTATTTTTCATCGAAAGAAGCAATTTCCATGATTGCTTCAAATGATTCGGTTGAAATGTCTCTTTCAAGTTTAATTTCCATTAGCTGACACCTCCAAATTCAATGTCGCTGGCAGTGCTTTCTGTCGCCAGCGTTTTGAGAAATTTCGATTTACTCGCTTCAAAATTCTGCTTGTCGCCGAACATCACCAGCTGGTATCGTGCCCGCGTGACCGCCACATTCAGGCGGTTCTGAAAATCGAGAAACCCAATGCTGATTTTTTTACACCGCTTTCCATCTCTCCTACAGGATTGGACAAACGATAGGAATACAACATCGGCTTCATGTCCCTGGAATCGGTCCACCGTGCAAATTTTTACTGTAACATTACAATCATCACGCACAAATTCCGAGGATAATCCTTTTTTCCTGGATATATTCACCAGTTCTTTTTTGATCTTCTCTTCCTGCCCTGTATAGAAGGGAAGGATTGCAACAGACCAGTAACCACTCTTATCATTGCTATTGGGATTGTCTTTCGCCCAGGCCATGAAGTCTTCAAGGGCTTTTCTGATACTACGGACTTCCGCAAGGTTGAACCGGGATTTCCCCACCCCAACATCCTTACTGCAACGCGGTTTGACATCGCACCAAACACAACGGGAGCTGTATCCGTTATACCTCCATTCCCGTTCTCGCCTCATACCCTCGTCGCCACCGGCATTTTTCAGCGCCTCCCCCTTATACACAATTTTACGGGGCAGATGGGAAATGTCCGGATGCATCCGGTGCTGGTGCGTCAGGAGAGTGTGCCGCGTCTCGAAAATCAGTGGATCATTCCCCGCATAGGCCAGACCGCTGTATAACGCGATGAGATCGTGTCCCCGCCCTTCGTATGAAGTTTCGAATCCTTCCTGGAGCAGTTCAAGCACGGAAGGGAGAGCAATTCTCCTGATTTTGTGGATCTCATCCCTCACTAAATCGAACCGACTTTTATTCTTATGAGATCCGTTACTCTCGAAATGTGGAACAAGCATGTCCACCTCCCTCGAGAGTGACTCATACTTTTTCTTGTCAGTTTTCAATTCATGCATCCGGCAGATTCGCCATGCAATTTCCTCTTCCCACGATTTCGTTTCATCGAGTTTTGTACCCCATGCACGCATTCTACGGATGAATTCATCCGAAAAGGTTTGATGAACTGTGGTGGGATCAACAGAAATGTCGGGTGGCAGATACGGTTCGATACGGGGGATCAGATCTTTTTTCGCGACGATCATATTCCCAGCGAGGAGGGCAAGTTTTTGTGAATCAGTCTGTGGGATACGATCAATGCCGACAGAGGTGATTTTTGTCGGTTCCCATTCCCGCTGTTCACACAAACGGTTCATTCCATCGATCTGCTGCCCGAGGAAGTTGTTGAATTCCTCCACGTCTTCCTGGGTATCCTTCATCACCAGAACGCTGTTCTTTACTCTGCTGAACCCGGATGCTTGGAATGTCGAATAACAGATCTCCCGGTCTGTTTGACCTTGTTCCTTTGAAA
>NZ_JARVGN010000328.1 GCF_029762515.1 Methanocalculus sp.
CTGATCTTCGTCTTCATCTTCCCCCTCTACTTCACCTCGCAGTTCTTCATGATGAGCATCATGAATGAGCGGATCGAACGTCGTGGCGAGATCCTCCTTTCAGCACCATACCGCCCCTCTGCCATCATCATCGGAAAGGCGCTCCCCTATTTCGTGATGATGGTCGCAATCTCATTCATTCTCATCGTGATCAGTTCCCTCCCCGTAAACACCATCCTCCCGCTGATCCCGGTGATCTTCTTCTTCCTCGCAAGCGCGCTCGTCATCGGGATGCTCGCACGCAGTTTCAAGGAGCTCTCCTTCCTCTCGATCTTCTTCTCAACGATCGCCACATCCTACCTCTTCTTCCCAAGCATCTTCGCCAATGTCCATGTCGTCTCCCTCATCTCACCGCTTACCCTGATCGTCCTTGAGATCCAGGGAGACTCGTTTACCCTGATGGATTATCTCTATTCAACGAGCCTCTTCTATCTCACAAGCATCATCCTCCTCTATGCCGGTTCTATGAACTTCACTGAAGAGCGGCTCTTCTCGCTCCACCGTCTCATCCCGCGGACGATCGAGTTCATCTCTGCGGGAATATCAAAGACGTACCCGATCCTATCCGTCTCTGTACTTGGCGGGCTCGTCATCCCGTTCGTCTTTATGGTGCAGCTGATGGGGCTTGTCCTCTTCTTCAACCTCCCGATGCCGCTCTCCCTCCTCCTCCTGATCGGTTACGCGGCGGTGACAGAAGAGGTGGCAAAGTCGATTGGAATCTATGCACTGGCAAAAATCCTCCCCGGCGGCCTTACCTGGCGGCTTGTCATCTTCGGCTCTGCCGGAACTGCGCTCGGTTTTCTTGCCGGAGAGAAGCTCCTCCTTTTTGCAACAATTGCACAGGTGACAGAATCGATCTTTGGGAGTGTTATGTTCCTCTCACTCCAGCTCCTCTGGATGCCGTTCCTCCTCCATGCAGGCTGCCTTGCAGTCGTCGCAGTCGCCCTGAAAGCCGGGGGGTTCCGCTGGTATATCCCCGGTATCATTCTTGCCACACTCATCCATGTCTTCTATAACCTCACCGTCATCGGGGTGATCCCACTATGAAGAGCCGGAATGTCCTGATAGTAACAAAGAAAGAACTTGGCGGAATCTATGCCGAGAAGACGATCGTCTTTGCGATCCTCCTCCAGCTCTTCATCGCACTCTTCTCGTCCTTCCTGATGGTCGGACTGACGACGATGTACGATCCTGATGCTCTTGCCGGATACCAGGGTGTCGAATATGGGATCGGGTATGTCGGACCTGAGGGAGAGCTCTATTCAATCATCGATGATCGGCGGGATCTTGGTGCCTACAGAATGGATCTGGATGTTGCCATTGCTTCGCTGAAAGAACGCCAGCTCCAGGCTGTAGTCTTTGTCCCGGATACCCCGCCAGATGCCGAAGGCCCCGTTCTTGTTACCCTTTATATGCTCCAGAACGATATCCAGTCAGCAATCGTTGAAGTGAAGATGAAAGAAGCGTTTCTCGTCTATGAAGAAGCACTCAGGAGCACGAGATCTGATCGCCTCACCATGAATCCAATCCTGCTGAATTTCCCCGATTCAGGGGGACGGTCAAACTACTTTGAGTTTGTATTTGGCCTCTTAATTCCGCTTCTTGTCTTCATGCCCGCGATCATATCTGCTGCACTCATCATCGATCTTATCACAGAAGAGTATCAGGCAGGGACGCTTGAGACACTCCTCTCGACAACCGTCACTTATGGCGAGATGCTCTGGGGCAAGATCCTCGCCTGCATCGTGATCGTGCCGATCCAGTCTGCGGCATGGCTTCTTCTCCTTGCAGCAAACGGGATCGTGGTGCAGCACCCGCTTGAGATCCTAACCCATGTGGTGGCGGGATCGATGATCCTGATCATTATCGGCGCCTTCTGTGCGCTTCATTATCGGGAGAGGACGAGTGCACAGTTCATCTTCTCAACAGCGGTCGTCGTCCTGATCATCATCGCAATGTCATTCCCCTACAATCCGCTGAACCTCATCGTCAGGCTCGCTGTTGGGACAATAGGGTCTGCGCACTGGCTCCTGCTCCTGGGTGTCATGGCACTCGCCCTTCTCCTCTCACTCCTCCTGACAAGGTATGCATGGAGGATCAGCCGCCTGCCGCAGTGAGCAGAAGATCAGTCGGCTCTGCCTTTCCGCCCGGAAAAAGCTATATGGGCGGACTGTGAGGTTACCATACTTATATGGTTCTCTCCTATAACCCGGATCTCTTCGTCTTTCTCCTTCTGACAGCAGCAATAGCGCTTCTGATCTTCTTTACCATAATATCCATCCGCATGATCTTCTCCCTCTCCAGAATGAGGGAGATGCGGCGAAAAAAAGAGATGGAGGCATCATTTTCTCTTTTTCCCGATATCCGTAAGAGCCGGTTCCTTCAGGATATGGGGAAGAAATAGGTGAGCCTAAATAGTCGTATCGTCTGAAAATAGTGATATGAATAGCCGGGGGGACGAATAGGTGCGGTCGAGAAAGGAGGTTGTCTCACTCCTGAAAGGATTAAAGGCTGAGATGGCTGCATCATTTGGGGTAACGCAGCTGGGTGTCTTCACCCCGCCTCTTCCCGGCGACGATGCGCTCCATGTGATCGCCGCCTTCTCAGAGGATCGGG
>NZ_JARVGN010000329.1 GCF_029762515.1 Methanocalculus sp.
GATCGAGGGTGATGATTCTGGTCTTGTACTTACCACATTTGGTGAGAAATCTCATGTGCGTCTCTACTCCGGCAGAGAAATATACCACTCATATGTAAAGGATGACAAAACCGCTGCAATGGAGATGTTGCAGACAAACGCTCTTTTTTACTCACCTGAAATTCGTGTTGTTGTTGCATACATTTTCCGGAAAAGAGGTGCAACTCGTGCCGAAACTGGCGTTGAATTTATCAAAAAAACAGTGTATGGTCACACGTTCAATCAGTTTACTATCGAAACCACTATTGCTGAACTTGAGCGACTTCAACTGATCAAAAAGGAAGCGGATGGGATATATGTCGTCCAACGCCTTCATGATCTTGTTTTTGCCCAACTCCTTACAGAGGAGGTGATGGCAGTTGTACAAGATGACAACACTGTAAGTGAACACCAAATAAAGGATCTTTTCGATCTCAAGTATGGCGTCACTTTTCTCGAATTCGAGGAATTGTTCTCACGACTGAGAAAGTCGAGGATTCCGAAACTGATCGTACCGGGGAGTTATGGTAAGTTTTCAATTGCATTGAACGTAGCGACGGAGGTTGGGTTTATATGACGGAAATAAGACTTGAAGATTTAGGGATTCAGAAAAATCCGTTTGAATCAATTATTGCTGATGAAGAGAGTGCATTTACATATACTCTTTACGGTAGAGAGACCGAAATCGAACGATTCTCTGAATTTATCCGGGAAGCAATCTTAAAAGAGACCCAGCAGAGGGTCATGGTTATGGGTGAGTATGGAACCGGAAAGACACACCACCTCCTTCATCTGATGCATAATATCAACTCCGGAACTTACGGCGAACATAATACGGCAGTCTATCTAGGCAATCTTGGAATCAGCTTCAGACGACTGTATGAGATTATTATACAGAAAACTGGTGAGAAAATACCGGAACTGAGCGATCTTATCAAAGAATTAAAGAATGTTGAACCCGATGACAGTGTAGAGCGCACCTATGCACCGGAGAAACTCAGAGATAACATCATAAAAAATCTAGGTCTTCTCATTGCCGGTGCCAAGAACCGGGGCATACGCGGAATTTTTCTCTTAATAGATGAGGCTGAAGACATTGTTCAGTCTGACAGCACCAATGATGTACAGTACTTTGTGCAATGCCTGCTCCATCTCATAAATGAACTTCAGGGAACTCCACTCCACATCATTATGGGCTTCTCACGTGAGGCCATGAGCCGGGTTACTGATCTCGGAAGTACTAGCGCAGAAGAAAGAAAGCTTGGAGATGCGTTTCTTCAGCGATTCCCAAATAAAATCCAGCTTGGTCATCTTTCTGAAAATGATGCCAAACAAATGATCCTTGATCGCCTGAATAGTGTCAGGTTTACAAAGAATGAGACATTCTTTCCAATAAAATCCGAAGTGATCGGTGTAGTCAGTCGACTGGTCAGTGGACATCCGCGTGAGATCCTTGCTATTATGGATCAGGCACTTCGTGAGACTGTATTATCCGGAGAACGGGAAATTGCTGGTTCACAGATGATTCAGGTTCTTTCAAAGCACGAGAGTTTCTATTCCAAATCTTTTATCCTCGATTGGAATAGTCTGAATTCACTTACTGAAGGGATTGCTGCAAAAAACCCTTCACTTGGAGAAGATTTCAGGCGACTCTCCGGTAAACTCCTCGGTGAAGACGGTGCAGTTACGGAAGATGATTTCACCGACATCGAATTTCCCGAACTTCTTACCCAACCAATTAGTGGGGTACGTATCCTTGAACGCAGGAATAATGAATTTGGTGAGATGGAATATGTGATTCATCCGGATGTTACGAATGAGGTTTTTAAGGAGAAACGATATGATTCGGAGATTGAACTTGCTATTGAGCGCGAAATTATTGATCTGCTCAACTATCCTGAGAAGCATCAGAGACAGCTTACATATGGTCTCTGGAAGATCTTCCAAGCCGGTTGGAAGGCAGAGTTTAATAATCAACAGGAGATTGGTTCTTCTTTAGTGATCATAGGGTATGTTAAGACTTCCTCTTCTACAACTCCGGTCAGTGTATTGTTTACATCTTACAAGGGCAGTACATTTCCTGAAGCTCTCTACATGGGCATTGTACAATCTCTTCGGTCACGGCAGGCAGGATTTGCCTATGTTCTTTATGACGGTCCGCGTCTCAGCACGGATGCCCATTACACCCGCCTTAAGAACACTTTACGTGAATCTAATAATGAACGCTTCCTTGCAGATATTCTCACCGTGCGTGCTGATGATCTTACGGTTGAAAAAAACCAGTTCATGGGACAGATCAAGTATCTAGGAAACAGGGATATTAGACCCAGTGAGGACATCAACCCCTCTGATCTGTTCAAGGAGCTCGATGCAGAAACCAAGCTTACGGATCTGATTGAGACACGGGCGCTCATTTATCCTGAGGAACGGGTTCGTTCAGTCGTGAACCATTTTGCGCATAATAATCTACATTCCTTTGCTATAAAAGATTTGAGGACCGCGCTTGGGAATGACCTATATATTGACACGGATTTTCTCACTCGCCTTAATAATCAACATTTTATCCGTAAGAACGGAGGAAAATGGCAGATCGCACAACTAGATGACGATCCTCTTTG
>NZ_JARVGN010000032.1 GCF_029762515.1 Methanocalculus sp.
AACCGGGCCGCCTAATTCGGGGGCCTCCCTAACTGCCAGCCTCGTCTCTATCGCATCTGCCGGACAGACAACAGTCATATTGGGAAGTGCCCGTGCGATTGCCAGATCTTCACAGATATAATGCGTAGGTCCAAGTGACGAATAGGTCAGGCCACCACCAAGTCCAATAATCGTTACAGGAAGATTCTGGAAGGCAAGATCAACCCTCACCTGTTCAAAGGAGCGGGCAATATCAAATGCCGAGAATGTATAGACAAAGGGGCGGAAACCACTCATTGCAAGGCCTGCAGCGACACTGATCATGTTCGCTTCTGCAATACCGCAGTTGAAAAATCGGGTGGGATACAAGTCCTTAAAGTGATCGAACATATGGTTTCCGATATCACCCATAAGGAGAACAATACGGGGGTCGCTACCTGCAAGCTCGGTCAGCTCCGTTGCAAATGCATCTCTCATTCGACTTTCAACTCCATATGTGCTTTCATTACATCTTCTGCAGAGGGGATGCGATAATGCCAGTTATTATCATCTTCCATAAAAGAAACCCCTTTTCCTTTTATGGTATGGGCGATAATTGCAATAGGTCGATCAGGTGATCGAAGTGCCGTCTTCATCAATGAGATCATCGAACCAATATCATGCCCATCCACCTCATAAGCATCCCATCCAAATGCAGAAAATTTTTCTTTTAATGGGGAGAGATCCATGATCTCACAGGTCCGGCCACAGGCCTGCCATTTGTTATAATCAACAATTACAACAAGATTCTTCAGCCGGTGTGCCGGTGCAAAGAGTGCCCCCTCCCATACAGATCCTTCGTCACACTCACCGTCGCTCATAAGAACGAATGTTCTGTATAATCTTTTTGAGAGATTAGCTGCCACTGCCATCCCAATTCCGATACTAAGACCATGGCCAAGTGACCCTGATGTTGCTTCAATTCCGGGGAGGTTTTTCCATACCGGATGTTCGGTGAAACAGCTTCTCTCTTCATTGAAGGTAGCTACCTGCTCAATAGGAAAGAAACCGCGGTGGGCAAGAACAGTATAGAGTGCAAGGGCTGCATGTCCCTTGCTCAGAATAAACCTGTCACGATCCGGCCAGTCAGGTTCATCCGGCCGCAATGATAAAACCCCATAATAGAGGGCAATAAGAATATCAACACAAGAAAGGCAGCCGCCGATATGTATCGTCTCTGTTTTATATGCCGTCTCAATGATCTCAGCACGTATTTGCCTTGAGAGTGCTAGAAGAGGGATCTCATCTCTCATGCTATCTGAACTGTCTGGGGTCATATGAATCTCAAATAAAATTTACATGCGGATGTGGATTCTGCAACTCCGCAAGATATCGATTGATGGCATCCAGCCGGCAACCATCCCTGCATCCCATAATTTGCTCTTTTGTGAATTGCTTAAGAACAGTCTTTCTTCTCTCTCCACACCATATGTTTGAGAATGATTCATGATTCAGGTTTCCATAAGTAAAATCTTCATTTTTATGGAATAAATTACAGGGAATAATTGATCCATCTGATTCAATAAGTGTGTAATAAGATAAACCATAACATTTATCATATTCCCTTTTTTTCATAAGTCGCTCTGCAGTTTGTGATCTGAATATGACCTGGAATTCTGGTGTGCCATAATTTCTGATATCCTCTTCAAGATGTTGGTAGTCAGCGTATGTAATTACAAAGCGGTTTTTACTGAGTGGATGCTGGGAATAAGGTTTAATCTGGACGTTATCAACACCAATATCCTTAAAAATTTCAATAAAGGAGAGGAGATCATCAAGATTAGCGGGAATCAGCAAATATTGTACTCCGATAACCACAGGCAGATTGTTCTGCCTCTTGATTGCCACTGCCTCTTTGATATTGGCTATGATCCGATCGAAATCCTTTGATCCTCCAAGATGGACTTTTTTATGCACCTCTGAGGACCCCGCATCGACACTGAAACGAATCCATGAGAGTGCAGGAAGAATACGTTCGCATTTCTCACGATTAAATAGTACACCATTGGTGGATAGAGCAACATCCAGGCCTTCTTTGCGTGAATATTCAACGCATTCACAGATATCAGGATGCAACAATGGCTCACCCTCACCAGCAAACATCACAGACTTCACGCCGCATTCAGCCATATCATGCAGAGCATGCTTCAAAACAACAGGATCAATATCAACAGGTTTCTTCTCAAACCAATCCAGTGCGCAGAAAATACAGCGGTGGTTACAACGGTTGGTAACACCAATCTCTACATATATTGGAAAGCAATCCCCTTCTTCCCTCCATTCAGCAACCCTTTCAGGATGATATATTAATTTGTGACTGTCGACATCTATCTCCATGGAAGAAACCTCTTTGAAAGGTATTATGTGATGTGAATGATATCTTGTATTCTCTTAGGTTTTTTTCGAGACCCATAATCATTCCAATAATCACTCTTATATCAAATGAAAGATCATTAATTTTTTATTTGATCTGAAATATAGTGAGCAATAACCGAATGTGCCAGCTCTACATATCCATATTCATTTGATTCAATATAACAGTTCAGATTACCCATTTCCCGGAGGGAATTTTCAGGATGGAAACCTGAGAGAGTGATGATTGAACTGCATCCGGCATGACGGGCAGCGCTAACTGCATCAAGAATATTTTGTGACCGACCAGAACTGCTGATAGCAATCAGCATATCACCCTTATCAACCCAGAGGTTGACCAGCTCACGATATGCAGCGATATAGCTGATATCATTTGAGAGTGCAGTTAAGAGAGGGGGTTCAGTAAATACCATTGCACGAATCCCACCTGCTTTGCAGAGATCATTCTGGAGATGGCTGGCAATAGCTGCACTGCCCCCGTTACCAATGATCATCACTTTCCTACGATCTGCCTTGACTCGCTGAAGAAAGGAAGTAATCAGATGGAAACCATCCTCAGCATCCAGAACATTCCCGTTGCTGTCTGTAATAAGTAAACTTCCCAGATACGAATGTAGTTTGTGTAAATATTCATCAAAAGGCATCATGATAAAAATCTTGTATACTATTTGAGTAAGACCGATAAGTATTTTTTGAACGCTATCTTCTCAATCGAACTTCTGTGACCAACTGTTGATACCGCAACAGAAGCAGCAGCATTACCAACCATACCGGTAATCTGTAATGAAGCCCGCTGAACTGCACAAAGAGACGCTAGCGCAATCATCGCATCACCAGAACCAATTCGATCTACAACCTTCTTGGCAAATGCAGGTATAGTCAACATGCTTTCACCATTATAACAGATACACCCTTCCTTTCCCTGGGTTACAATTGTAAGAGGACACGATAATTTTTCTGATACACTTTTCACCATATCAAAAACCGTGCCCGGATGATGCCTCTCTTCAAGTCGAATCTCAAGATCATTAAGGCAGATAAAATCAGCCGAGGGGTACTTTGAGATAACATTAAATCCCTTGTTTCCAGAGTTTGCCTGAGTATTGACCGCTAAGAATGTGGCATTTTCGGAAATCATTCGAGCAGTGTTGCGTGATATAAATCCATGGCCAAAATCAACGACAAGCACAAGATCATAGTCCTTAATCCGAGAAAAAATCATTTCCTGCAACGTTTTTTCCTCAGATTCATCCAGATCCTGGGTATTGATATTGTGAACCTCAAACATCTTCTGGATAACCGTTCCCTCAGCAACAAATCTCTTTTTAATAATAGTGGGAGATGCTCTTTTATAGAAGAAAGTAGGGTTTACTTTTTGAGATAGGTGTTCCCTGATAAAGTGTTCTTCAGTCTCATTCTCTCCAACCATTGCGATGAGATCGACAGTATCACAGAAACCGGCAACATTATTTGCAACTGCAAGAATCCCCCCGCAAAACCGCTCGTGAGAAAGGTATTTGACGGCAATTGCTGGATCTTTTGAAGCAATGCCAATCATTTCACAATAATTATATTCATCAAGGATGGCCTCACCGAGGACTAAAACTTTGAGAGATTGTGCTCGATCGATAATTCCAAGGACTTCTTTTTCCCCATGTTCCACAATGACTGTTTGAAAGAACTTTCGTGTTTCTTCAGGATAATCAGCTGAGAATTGATTGAGGAGCTTCGTCGAACTGAACACGATATCATCGGTGAAGTGCATTGATCCTCCATTCTCCTGCAATGCCCGTTGTTCTTCAACGATCATACCAGTCAGATCATTCTCGGAAACTTTATATTCTGAACCCTTTGCATAAATATCAGGCTTTAATAGATTGATGGTTTCAACAGCTGTTGGCCATTTATTCAGCGCGACATAATCAACAACCTCAAGCGCAGCTATTGCTTCGCACCGTAAACTCTCCGTGAATGCAGGGCGATCAGGGCCTTTATTAACATATTTATCAGGCGTTACAGTCACAACAAGGACATCACCTGCGGTCTTGGCACTCTCAAGATATTTTATATGCCCGATATGGAGGAGATCAAATACACCATGACATAATACAATTTTGTTATCCTTTTTTATTTCCGGGAGTAATTCTGCAAGATCATCAATATTAATGATTTTTTGTTTTTGTGTCGTCATGAAGATGCGTCACCCCACAATAGCTTATTATTGTTCTTTTCCAAGATATTTGAACCAGTCTTTTGTTGCTTCTGCGATACTCTGTCTTTCCCATAGAGGCGCATCCCGCCAGTCATCAATATGCCTGAGCATCTGCTCTACACCTTTCGGAAACGTTATCTGCGGCGTCCAACCCAGCTGTTTTGTTATCTTGGAGATATCTGCAAACGTGCAATCCGGCTCTCCCGGGCGTTTTGGGATATAATCAACAGGACCGCCGAGATGCCCCACAAGTTCATTGATACTATAGGTACCACCAGAACCGACGTTAAAAATCTCCCCACTGATCTCCGATTCTGCTGCTTTGATAAACGCATCAGCAACATCAGTGACATAAGTGAAATCCCGGGTCTGATTACCATCTCCAACAACGGTGTATGGTTTTCCAGCCAGTTTTTGTGCCAGAAAAACTCCAAATACCGCACCATATGTGCCGGTTGTCCGCGCACGTGGACCATACACATTAAAAAGGCGAAGGGAGACACAAGGTAGATTGTAGAGATTATTCCAGTGAAGCACATACTGCTCACCAACGTTCTTCGTCAATGCATAGGGGTACATTGGACGGATCGGTGCAGTTTCTGGTGTGGGAAAAACATCCGGCAATCCATAACAGGATGATGATGCAGCATAGACAAAACGCTTCACTTCAGCTTTTCTCGAAGCTTCCAAAACTGCAATAGTCCCATCAACATTTGATAGATGATACTGCATAGGATGGACAATGGAGGGGACAATATCAGCGAGTGCTGCAAGATGGAAAACCCAGTCAACCCCTTTGAAATACTCCTCTATATCTGATATGTTCGAAATATCAGCCTCAATGAGGCTTAATATAGGATTTTTTAAATGATGTGAAAGGTTTTCCGGCCTCCCAGTGGAGAAGTTATCAAGGACTGTGACTGTGTGTCCCTGATCAACTAATGCATCAACAAGATTACTGCCGATGAAACCCGCACCACCGGTTACAATACATTTTTTTGTTCCTGCCATAATATTCTCCAATATAATCTTATAAGGCCACTACTTTACTTTGAGGGTGATTTTTCGACATTACTAATAATCTAATGAAAAAGCACCTTTTACGTTTATGCCGATCTATCTTCTTCAACCAACTCACTCATAACATTATCTCCCCTATCCTCTTTGTCCTGCCCAAGATACAACTGATAATACTCCCCCTTCAATTCAAGCAGCACCTCGTGGGTTCCTCTCTCAATGATCCGACCCTTTCTCAGCACATAGATCACATCCGCATTCTGAATCGTGGTGAGCCGGTGTGCAATAGTAATCACTGTCATCTGCTCAGAGAGCTTATTTATTGAGTCTATAATCTTCTTCTCGGAGATATTATCAAGCGAACTGGTCGCCTCATCCAACAACAGGATCTCCGGGTTCCGCAGAATAATTCGCGCGATCGCAACCCGCTGCCGCTGCCCCCCGGAGAGCTTCATCCCCTGGTCGCCTATGATCGTATCATAGCCATGATCGGTTGCCATGATGAATGAATGGGCATCAGCACGCCGGGCCGCCTCGATGATCTCCTCATCGGTGCAGTCAAGGCCAAACCGGATATTCTCCTTGATAGAATCATTGTAGATGAAGGTCTCCTGGCCAATATACCCAAGGGAACGTAGGTAGCTGGTGGTGTCGAACTCTGTTACATCAACACCATCAAACGATATCACCCCGCAATCCGGATTATAGAGGAGCGCAAGGAGGTTTGCAATCGTTGTCTTGCCTGATCCGGAGTCCCCGACGATTGCAACAGAGGTGTTCTTCGGAACCTCGAATGAGAGATCGCAGATAATGTTGTTTGAAGCCCCGGGGTAATGGAAGGTCACTCCCTGAAATGCTATAGTATCTTCAAATATGAAGGGCTTGCCATCAATCTTTGCCTTCTTCTTCTCCTTCTCACTCTCTTGGCTTATCAGCTCACCATACACAAGCTCAAGTGCTGGGAGAGTCTGCACCATTGCCGTCAAATTGGTCTGCGCCTGGGTTGCAGTAGGAACAAGACGATATAATGCAAGCATGAATGTTCCAAAAAGACCAATATACGAGAGGAAATCCCCCTCTGTCGAGACATACAGCACAACCGCACCAAGTGCAATAACCGAGAACATGATGAAGTCATTGATGATGGATGGAAGCTTTCCAAGAGCACCTACAAAGGTGTAAGCCTGCTTCAGCTTCAAAACAGCAACATCATACTTCACTTTCCAGAAGGGGATCGATCCGGTGATGAAGATCGTCTTAATTCCGGAGATAAACTCTTGGTACGCAACAGACTTCTCCATGTAGGCTTTATTTAATATTGAGCTGTTCCGATAAATCCTGGTGAAAAGCTGCTGCCTGATAATTAATGCATAGACAAAGCCAAGAATGATGAGTGCAACGGCAAGCCAGACAGATAGATAGACGATGAAGAGGAAGTAGAGGAGCGCCATCAGAGAGTTCTTAATGAATTCCATGAAAGCACCAATCGCCCCAGCGGCCTCATTCACCGCACCCTGTCCTATATACAGCAGATCACCCTGTTTCTTTGCTGCAAAATAGCTGTAATCATTGCCCATCAGCCGATAGAAGATCTGCCGATCAAGGGAGACACGGACTGTGGCAAAGACATACGCCCCCGAGTAGGCAACAATCCCATAAAAACCGGCGATAAATGCTGTAGTCAGAAGCAGCAACAGTGCCGAGGCGAGGAAAGGATGCATTGATGCAGGCAGGATCAGGTCAAAGAACGTATCAAGCAGCCTGTGCTGGTTCTCAACATCAAGCCCGTAGTTAATGATCGGGTACACCAGAGAGACCCGGAAAACCTCCAGCCCCGCAAGTGCAATCACCGCCAGAAGATACAGTGCGAGCATCTTCTTGAAGGGGCCAAAGAGATAGTAGAGAATGTGGACTGCGTTTCTGATGACCGACACGGATGATCCTCGTTTCTTCCGAATTGTTTGATGGACAGACGTATCTAGTTATTCAATAAGAAAAAAAATACAAGGATTGTCGAAAGACACCCCCCTTCAGATCCTCAGCCCCTCCATCACCGCTTGGTACGGCACAGAAATCTCCTGCCCCGTCTCAACAATTCTATAAGGCCCAGTTGCCACAACCACATCATCCGGCCCGGCCTCGGTCGGATATGGCAGCACAAAGAACCCATCCCTACTCTCCTGTCGATAGGTGAATGTCCTGCCGGTGTTTGTCTTGATCGGCACCTCGATCATTCCGTCTCCCTGCACCGTTGCACCAGGCACAACTTCAAAGATCTTTACGTACCTGATATCACCGCCATCGGAGACCATGTTTGTCGGCGACTCATAGACAAGGCGTATATGTCGAAGGGCATCCAGTTCAGTTGATGGAATGAACATTTCAGGAGAGAGAATATCTGCCCTGTGCCCGGCAGGTGCGCTCATTTTATACTCCTCAATATACGCCTGAGCCTCAACAGCTGAAGCAAAGGTTTCTCCACCAGCAATCACCGGATAGGGGCTGCCAGTCACTCCTGCCAATGATGCTGGGATTGATGTAATAACCCATACCTCGCCCGGATCTCTGGCTGAACCATCGAAGACGTGGAGACGCTGGATCATCGTCTGGTAGTAACTCTGGCGATAGAGATTGACCGGAGTCAGCATCTGACTGTCCTGTGACTCCTGGTACAGCATTACCGTCTGGAAGTGATCAGTTGCATTAACCGGATCAAACCAGGTCGCCATCGCCCAGAACTTGCCTGTCGTCATCTCAATATCGGTGATAATATACCTGATACCAAGTTCTTCCAGCATCACGGTTGCAGCATCCCCATCTGTCTCCATGAAGAGCTGAGCGGACGTTGTCGCTCCACGCTGGAACGGATTTGCATGTGGTATCCGCTTTGAGACAAAGGTAATCCAATGGCCATAATCCCACCACGAGAGGACACCATATGCCTCAGGGGGGTACTCATACACACCACGCATCTGGGGAGTATCAAAGATCTCATAATAATCAACACCCGGATCAGGCGAGTTCTCCCCCAGCCATTGAAGCGCCGCTTTCCAGTCGGCATTCATGCCCCCATCGAGATGTGATCCAAGGGCAATATTCGCAGACAAGCCGGACCATCCAAAGAGAAGCGCAAGAGCAACCGTCACCACGAGAAGACCTGAGCGTGCAGGGCTTGGGCTTTCGACTTTGGTAACTTTCTTCTGTGGCTTCTTCTGCTTCTTCCCTTTCTGCCCCACATCTTCCAGGACCTCGGGAGACGGTTCTGGTGAAACAGCCTGCTCCTTAGGTGCCAGAAACCTCTCGATTCCAGTGAGCCTGAGGAGATCACGCCCCCCAAACTGCATTGCACCACCAACTGCCAGGGCGGCCATCAGCGCAATATTTGATGCAAGATAATACTCAAACCTGAGCTGGCGTGTGGTTGCAAGGAAGATCAGGATAAACCAGATGAGGGTAAAGAGGGCAGGAGCGTCATTCTGTTTCCATATCCGATAGAGAAGATAGACCACACCGCCAGCGACAAGAATCCAGCCCCAGCTGAACGTGGAGACTGCCATCTCAAGTCGCCAGGGCATCGCCTCCTGGACGGTGAGTACCACAGCCTGCAATCCAAAGACGGCTGTGAACTGGCTGATATACCCGCCAACAAGCGTAGGCAATACCAAAAGACCAAGAATAAAAGAACCAATTGATACCCCTGCAAGTGCTCCCGGATAATAATACCAAGGGTGATCTGCCAGATAGCGGGAGATGCCATAGAGGAGGAGCGTTCCGATGATAATAAGACTATAGACTATGATGCTCCCGGGACTATAACTCCCAACAGAGAAACCCGGTAATTTAAGCCCAAACGGAATAATCCCAAGAATAACCACCAGGAACGTGACACAGTTCGTCAGCACGAGATAGTCAGATTGCTGCTTTCGTATATGATCCAGGATCATCTGCACAAGTGTATAGACAGCAACGATGAAACCAAACATCACCATCGTTGTCATATTGTAAAAGCCAAGGAGAAACGCAAATCCCGCAAGCGCTGGATATATCAACACCGGGTTCTTCAGGCTCTCCAGATCAGAAAGCGTCACCCCACTCTCTTTCAGCTTCAGTAGTGCGATAATAAAACA
>NZ_JARVGN010000330.1 GCF_029762515.1 Methanocalculus sp.
GGCCTCAACCTGATCCGTGTACACAATACGGGGATTCCCCGGCGATGGAACACTCATGAGGAGAACCTCCTCTGCAGTAATCCATGCATGAAAATTGGGTTGATCTGGGTGTCATAAAGAGGTGAACCGGGCATCGTACAATAAACGAACAAGCATTAAGAATTGGAATTCAGTGCCTAAGGGATTCACTGACAAATGATATGCTCTATACATTCCTCTTTTATTGAAATAAAAACATTTAAGGATTTATTCACCGAGTTTGTTCCTAGAATCAATTATTCAGAAAAATGTTACCAAAACCGTCCTTATCATAAATCCAACCAGAATTGGGGGCATCATCACGGATTCAACGACTATCGGATATAAAGCAACTGCAGGAACATCAGATTTCAATGAGTTAATTACCCTTTTTCAAGCGGCCCTGGAGGAAGAAATTGTCCACGCGAAGAAAAAGAAGAATAGCAATAATTTCACGCTGAAAAAGGGCCATTTCATCTTCAATGATTCGGAATCCTGGGTCTACAGGTTCGCCATGGATGATGAGATCTCGATTCCTGACGACACCCCCGTTGAAATACTGCTTGAAAAACAGAATCTGACTGGTTGTATTGTCTCATCGGATGAAGATGGCATCAATATCGCATTTAATCAAAATTTGGGGGAATCGATCCCCGAAGTCACCATCATTAGTGCAGATTTCAAGTTAATTGAGGATTTGGTTACAAAATTCAACAATGTAAAAAAGGACGATATAAGCCTCAATAAAAGCGGATGCATGAACCTTTTTGGGTTCAATCCGCCCGTTGGATACAAAAAACCAGTTTTAGAACCGGATTTGTCCATCTATGACTTTCATCCCAACAGCGAGCAGAAGGAGGCGATAGTCAAATCTCTCTCCCAGGAGATCACGTTCATCTGGGGTCCACCCGGGACAGGAAAAACGAAGGTTCTCGGCGTCATTCTCGATCAACTTATCCGGAAGGGCAAACGCGTTTTGCTGACATCGCATACAAACCTCGCTGTGGATGAGATTCTCTACAAATACGTGAAAAATCCCGATTTTCAGGATATTATCAATGCGGGAAAAATTGTGAGGTACGGAATCGCAAGCAGATCCGATTCTGATTTCGATAAAATCCTTATTGATACGATTGTTCAGCAATGTGCTGCGAGCAAATTAGAGGAAGTAAAACAGATTGAAGAGCGCGTAAAGGAGCTGGAACAAAGTCTAGAGAAATATCAGAATGTGGAGATCCTGAAGAAACTTGATACCATCGATATATATGATCAAAGAAAATCCAAGATTGATGCATCCATTTTAGAGAAAACAAAAGAGATCAAGAAATTATCTGCAGAACATAACAAACTGTCTGAAAACCTGAAGGTTCGTAAGCAGGAACTGGAAAAATACCAGAATTCAGGATTTTTTTCGAAGGTTCTCTCAAGCACCAATCCCACGAAATTAAAGGCTGATATCGAACATATTGAGCAGAATATCAAATCTGTAAACGGAAAAATCGAGCAAAAAAGGAAAGACTCTGCATCACTTGAGAAGAATAAGGCCCGGGAAGTAGCTCATATCACGCAATTGAGAAAAGAACTCGAGACGATTGCCGCAGATCAGGATGTCTCTCGTGCTGCAGTGTTCACGAGAACGTCACTGAATAATGAAAAACAGAATATTCTGGGAAAAATCGATATCTATCGAGAGAAAATCAATGAAATTCAACAGGAAATCCATGACATTCGTAAAAATGTGGTAACCAACGCCCAGGTTGTGGGGTGCACACTCACGAAAGCGTACCTCGATCCCCGAATTTACCAGGGTACATTTGATGTCATGATCCTCGATGAGGCGAGCATGGCCCCACTCCCGGCGGTATTCTTTGCGGCAGGCTTGGTAGATCAGGGACACTATATCATTTCTGGTGATTTTCGCCAATTGTCTCCTATCGCCTCGAGCGAAGAAGATGCGGCAGCGCAATGGTTGCGACGTGATATTTTCGCACAAGCGGGCATTGAAGAAAGTACGAATAGTGATTTGGAAGACGACCGACTCGTCATGCTGCGAGAACAATATCGCATGCATCCGGAGATCATGGATCTCATCAATATCCCGATGTATTCTGGTAAACTCCGGGCAGGTGACTTTGTACTACAGGAAAAACCGAAAATCACCGCAAAACCTCCCTATGAAAACAAGGCGCTTGTCCTGGTAGATACATCCACCATCAACCCGTGGTGCAAACGGCTTCGTTCAGGATCCAAAATTAATGTGTATAACGCCGTTCTTGCAGTTCGCCTTACAAAAATGCTTCTGGAAGGAGGAATCAAGAATGTCGGAATTATCACTCCTTACAATGCTCAGGGAAAGCTGATTTCCAAAATGCTCGAGGACGAGAAAATCGGAAAAGAACATGCCATGGCGGCAACCATTCACAAGTTCCAGGGCAATGAACGTGAATGTATCATTTTTGACACCGTTGATGGTCCTCCCTACCGGGCGGGTAGACTATTGAGTGGCACCTACCGGGAATCTGAGGCAGGGAAGCTGATCAATGTGGCAATTTCCCGAGCCGAGGGCAAATTCATCGTAATCGGCAACAGCGCTTA
>NZ_JARVGN010000331.1 GCF_029762515.1 Methanocalculus sp.
CATGGATATGCGGGACCGGGATCCCATGGGCAATTATCGCGTAGAAATCTTGTAATGACAGGGGGAAAATATGGAACAGATTCAAGATCTAATTGAACGAGACCTTTCACGACAGATCGAGGAGATCATCAAGGTCTACCAGGATGATGAACAAACGATCTATGAAGAAATCGCAGAATATGTCCCGACCGACAATATCAAAGACCACTTTGCAGACACGCTCGGGGCAATCGCAAAAAGCCCGCAAACCCACAAGAAGATCGAAAAAATGGGGCTGTGGATTTCCGGGTTCTTTGGATCCGGAAAGTCATCGTTTGCCAAGAATCTTGGATTAATGCTATCAAATCCTGAAATATGTGGTTTGCATGCCTCTGATTTGTTCAAGAAAAAATTCGATGACCAGAGAATCAGCAATTATATCGACAGCATCAACGCCCGGATTCCGGCGAAAGTCATCATGTTCGATGTCGCGAACACGACTTATGTGAGGAAGGGTGGCAAGGAACTCATTTCCGAGGTGATGTACCGGGCCCTGCTCGAAAATCTGGGGTATTCTAAGGATTTTGATGTTGCAGAACTGGAGATCTGGCTCGAACAATCGGGCCGGTATGAACAGTTCCTCGCTGCCTACGATGACCTCTACCAGGATGTATCCTGGGAAGAGGCACGAAACGGTGCAGAGAAGATGGGTCGGGCAAGCGCGGTGATGCACCGGCTCGATCCTACCACCTATCCCGAGGTGCTCGCATGGCGCAATTCGGTGCGTGGAAAGTCCGTCGATTTTTCGGTGGAAGATTTTGTCGCCAGGGTTTTTGAACTGAGTGAACGGCGCCTCCAGGGAAAATCCCTTGTGTTCATTGTCGATGAAGTCGGGCAGTATGTGGGACGAAGCGACGCAAAGCTCGAGGATCTGCGGGTCGTTATCGAAGGGCTTGGGAAGGAGAGCAAAAATCGCCTCAACAGGGGAGAGATCATTGCGCCTGTGTGGGTGATCGTGACCTCCCAAGAACGATTGCAGGATGTCATCAACACAATCGATGAGAAGAACGTCAAGTTCCCCCGCCTTCTCGATCGGTTTTTGCCGGTGGACCTCTCCCCCGAGGATATCCGGGAGGTTGCAACCAGGCGCGTCCTCTCGAAGAAAGATGAAGCAAAACCGATGCTCGAGAAGCTCTATCGCGACAGTCACGGCAAACTGCTGGAGCAGTGCCGTCTTGAACGTTCTTCAATCCGCAGCGACGTTTCTGCTGAGGATTTCATGCAGTTCTACCCCTATCTCCCGCATTTCATCAATCTCTCCATCAAAATTATGGACGGTATCCGCCGCCAGCCAGGGGCGACACGCCATATCGGCGGCAGTAACCGGACGATCATCAAACAGGCATATGAGATGCTTGTGTCCGAAAGGACAGATCTCGCACATAAGCCTGTAGGGGCGCTCGTGGCAATCGACAATATCTACGATCTTGTCGAAACGAGTCTCCAGGAGCGCCGTTCAGATATTGCGGATATCGCCGAGGCATTCCCCGATGACGGCGGATGGGCACTTCGGGTGGCAAAAACGATCTGTCTCCTTGAGTTCGTGCGTGAAGTGCCGAGAACAACAAGAAATATTTCCGCAGTATTGCTCAACTCGGTTGATGGATCAGTCCCCCTTCACGAGGTGGAAGATGCACTTCAGCGGCTGAACGATGCCGACTTCATCAAGCCAACTGAAGAAGGATGGAAACTCCAGTCCGCAGAGGAAAAAGACTGGGGAGTGGAACGGCGTCGCCATTTGAACCCAAAGCCTGCCGACCGGATTGCCATCCACCATGATATTATTGGCGATATCGTCGCCGATACCAAATTGAAGAACTACCTGTTAAAGAAGAAGAATTTTAAAGTCGAATATTCTGTGGATGGAGCCAGAATTGGCGAATCAGGCATGATTCCTGTTTCCATTGTGATAGCCGATTCGCCTGCGGATGTTCCCAGAAAAATCGAGGCAATCGAGGATGAGAGCAGGATCAAGAACAAAGACCTGTTCTGGGTGATTGCGCTCACTCCCGAAATTGACGACCTCGTGACGCAGTACTACGCATCCCACTGGATGGTTGAAGAATATGGGCGGTTGGCAGCGCAGAACAAAATCACCCATGTCGAGCGGGAGTGTCTTGAGAGCGAAAAACTGGATAAAAGCAGGATAAGGGCCCGTCTCAGCGACAAAATATCTGACGCCCTGTTCCAGGGAACCGGCATCTTCAATGGGAGGAAAAAGGATGCCTCCTCGTTCGGGAACTCCTTGAGCGCTGCGTTCAGGGGATTCTTTGAGTATGCCGTACCGGAGCTCTTCTCGAAATTCGAGATGGGCGCGGTGAAACTCAAAGGGGATGAGGCAGCAAAGCTGCTCAAGGCGGAGAATCTCAATGGATTACCATCGGTTTTCTACGAAGGGGAGGAGGGCCTGGGGCTGGTCATCCGCGAGGGGCAGAACCACGTGCTCAATCCCAGTGCACCCATCGCTCTGGAAATTTTCGGGCCGATACACCAGGCAAAGGAATACGGCGGAGACCGCGAGACGGGAAAGAAACTGGAGCAGCATTTTTCCGGGTTTGATTATGGCT
>NZ_JARVGN010000332.1 GCF_029762515.1 Methanocalculus sp.
GATCCCTTGCGGATGGTGGGGCCCTCCTTCTCCTTCCCTTCTTCGTCTGATATCGTGTTGTACGTGATGAAGCAACCTGTCTCTGTGGCGTTTGTGCCGATCTTCATCAGAGGATTTGCATCCAGATCAGATTGCGTGATGGAGTACCCGATGACGTACGCCACTACGAGCCGTTCCATCGAGACGGGATCACCGGCAAGGAGTTCACCTGCTTTTGCAAGTTCGACAACCCTGACCGAGCCCTGGCTGTGGGCTGCAAGGATGATCGGCCGCTCTCCCCTGTTGATATGTTCAAGGAAGTACCGGAATGCGGCGACGAGATCGTTCTGCCCCGGCTCGAAGATCGGTCGTGCATCGGTGAGCATCAGCGGGTTGATCTTCACGTTGTTCTGCCGGTAGTACGGGGCATAGATGTTTGCCAATCCGTCGAAGATACTCGCCTGCTCCACCAGGGTCCAGGCGGCCTTCTCACGCAGGCCGGGATTGCGGATATTCATCAGGTACGTGGAGTCATCCGAAAGAATGGTCGGGTAGACCCAGAAGAGATCCACGGGTTGATGCTCTCTGCTGAAGTGTGGGGGGAGAGTGATCCAGCTCTTTGGGTCCGAATACTCAGGAGCTTCCGGAACGTCGCTATCGGGATCGAAAGGGGGCAGCTGAACGGGGATGCCGAGCGCTCTTCCCCGGAGGCCTTCCAGATCCGTTGTATCAGTTCGGGATCTCATGAGTTCGAACCAGCCATCTGGTTCAGATATGCATCGATCCGGTCGCCGACATTCTTCTCAAGGTTCCTGTACCAGAATGCATAGTCATAGCGGTGGTACACACCCTCGGGGTATGCCCCGATATCCAGCTCCTCACCCTCCGGTATAGTCGTCATGAGTGCTCCGGTCTCCGGATTGATCTCTGCATCAGAGTAATTCTCTACTTCACGCAGGAATTCGCCGGTCGAATCATTGTAGAACCGGGCACCCATATTCTCCGAAGCAGGAGCATAGGTATCATCGGTCTTCCAGTTGAGCGGGTTGATACAGTGTGCTCCGGCCATCAGCATGGGACCGCCAACCGATGTCACCGACTGCGTGTTATAGGTGACCACAACCCCCGTATCATCCGCACCCTGTGCCGCGGTAAGCCCGGCTGCTTCCAGATCGGCGTCAGTCACCGTATAACCGATGAGATAGGCGGCAACCAGACGGTTGCGAAGATCTTCGTCATCCCCGAACCGGTTTTTGATCAGCTCGATCAATGCCATCGTTCCCTGGCTGTGGCCCGCGATGATGAAGGGGCGGCCCTCGTTGAGATTGGTAATATAGTATTCAAAGGCTTCCTGCACATCAACCGCGCCACGCTTGAACTCCTCGGTATCGGTTGCAAGCATATCAGGTGCCATGGTAACCTGTGTTGACATCTGCCGATACAACGGAGCGAATACATTGGCGTGTGAAGTGTAGACGCTCGCCTGTGCATCAAAGATACCCTGTGCAAGCGCCCGTTCATCATCGCTGGTAATATCCATAAACCCGTCCGGACTGCTACTGACCGTCGGGTAGACATAGAAGACATCCACCTCTTTTTGGACAGAGGGAATGGTCAGCCAGTAGTACGAATCGGCGTAATCTGGCTCCAGACTGTGCCCCTCAATATCGATTGCAGATGAATCATCGTCCACAGGGGGCACTTCTCCTCCAACACAGCCGCACACAAGAATGAAACAGATTGCGAGTACGACAAGGGGGGAGATCAAAGAATGAGTGATCTTAAGCATTGAAAATCTCCATGATGATTTATAGAGATAATTGTAAGAAAAAAGCTTTTTTAACCGTTTCGAAACAACCCTGTGAAAAGAGAGACAAAAACAGAGACTGATCACAATACCCACATATAGAAGAACATTGAATAGGTACCATAACGAGGCATCCATGGGTTTCATCGACATATTACGTCCCAATATTGAGAAACTGAGAGAGAGGAAAGATATTCCCGGACTGATCAGGGCACTTGAATCACCTGATGAGGAGATACGGGATGGTGCGGCAGCAGCTCTCCTCGCCCTGATGCCCGATGCCCTTTCTCCGCTCGTCTCTGCTGCCGTCGGTGCGAGCGGGAAGCGGCGGGCTGCTGCGAATGCCGTCCTCGGCTCCATTGGTGAGCCTGCGGTATTGCCTCTGATCGGGTTCCTGGAGGGGGATGATCCGGATGTATCCGGGTTTGCAGCCGTTGCCCTCGCCTCTGTCGGGGAGCCGGCCGTCTCATCCCTTGTCGGCCTGTTTGGGAGAATAGATGAAGAGAAGAGTGAGCGTGTGGTGGAGACGCTTGCCGCAATCGGGCCTGCTGCCATCCCGGGACTCAAGGGTGGGCTCTTCTCGCTGCCGTACCGATCCCGCCGCTTTGTTGCCCTTACACTTGACCGGCTGAATGCCGGGGCAGCCGATGAGACAGAGGATGCCGCCCGCAGGATTGCCCTTGGGCAGTGGAAGGAGCTTGGCTCCCTGAAAGAGCCTGGTCCCCTCGGTAATGCAGCAGTTCTGCTCCTGATCGATCTTCTCTCTGAAGACTACTACGTACTCCGGGTGAATGCCGCAAGGACCCTCGGCCAGCTCG
>NZ_JARVGN010000333.1 GCF_029762515.1 Methanocalculus sp.
CTCTCGATCAGGCTCTGGCAACTACCGGTTCCAGGGCATATGCCGCATATGGCACCTCATCAGATGCCAATGTACGGTACCTCACCTCATTTCGGACGAGCGATCCGGTCATCTATATGAAACGCCTGAATGAAGAGGGCATCATTGTTGTTCCTGCGATGGAGGTGGAACGGGCCGCCCTTGAGTCGCCATGCACCGTCATAAGCCGGGCAGATGCAGGTTTTTTTGATATTCTGAAGGAAGAGCCTGATCCCCTGAAGGCAACGGGCCGGGTGATAGCTGATCTGGCAGGCGGCCCGATTCTTGTCCCGCCCGAGTTTCCCCTCGGCCTTGCAAAGGCGATTGAAGCGCACCAGCCGATCCTGGTAGATATGGATACGCTCTCTGCCATGCGGTCGCAGAAGTCCCCATCCGAGATCGCGATGATGCGTGAGTCGCAGGCAGCAGCAGAAGATGCGCTCGAAACGGCAATTGCCCTGATTAAGCGGTCGAATCCCACCGGAGAACTCCTGGTGACCCCGGAGGGAAAGATCCTCACCTCAGAAGATGTCAGATATGGGGTTCATTCCACACTCCTGAAACACGGGTGCAGGGGTGTTGATACGATCGTCGCCTCGGGCAGTGAGACATCTGTGGTGCATCTCCGGGGAACCGGTCCAATTGCAGCCAACGCTCCAATCATCATCGATATCTTCCCGCAGAATGAAGAGACCGGATACTTCGCCGATATGACGAGGACGGTTGTCCGGGGAGAACCAACTCCTGAGATCCGGGAGATGTATGCCGCGGTATCTGATGCACAAACGCTTGCCTTCTCCCTCCTCCGCGCAGGTGCAGATGGTTCCACTCTCTACCAGGCAGTCGTCTCCCTCTTCGCAGATGCAGGGTATGGGACAGAGCCGGATGGCTTTGTCCATAGCCTTGGCCATGGTGTGGGACTTGAGGTGCATGAAGCCCCGTCCATCAGCTCACGGGTTAGTCCGCTTGCCGCGGGCAATGTCGTCACCATCGAGCCGGGTTTATACTATCCCGGGATCGGCGGTGTTCGGATTGAGGATATGGCTCTTGTCACAGATGGCGGCTATGAACGAATCACCCGGTTCCCGGAGGTCTTCTGCATATGAACGATGAGATGATAGATCAGTACAAACAATCCGGCAGGCTCGCGAAGAAGATCCTGCAGAACGGTGCACGCATGATTGTCCCGGGCGCAACCCTTGCCGGGGTCGCCGATTGTGTCTGTACCATGATCCATGAGGAAGGGGCAGGAATTGCGTTTCCTCCAAACCTCTCCCTGAATGAAGCAGCCGCACATGATACGGCAGGCCCCTCCGATGATCGCACCTTTGCAGCAGGCGATCTGGTCAAGCTGGATATCGGCATTCATATCGACGGATGTATCGCAGATACCGCACTCACCGTCGATCTCGGGGATCATCCCCTGCTGGTTGAGGCATCACGTGTGGCACTGGATTCAGCCCTCTCACTGGCAAAACCCGGTGTCCGTGCAGGTGAATTAGGGGCTGCGATCCAGGAGGCGATCGTCTCACGCGGATTCCAGCCGGTTGCAAACCTCACAGGCCACGGACTTGACCTTTACTCCCTGCATGCTTCGCCATCTGTTCCAAACATCGGATCCGGTGGCGGCACTCTCCTGAAGGAGGGGATGGCAATCGCCATTGAGCCGTTTGCCTCGACCGGCCATGGCCGCGTCACCGAGGGCTCAAGAGCCGAGATATTCTCACAGATCGCTGTGAAACCTGTGAGAACCCCCGCCGGAAGAAAGATCCTCGAAGAGATACGGGATCGCCGCGGCCTCCCCTTCGCCCGGAGATGGCTGAAAACTGATCGCGCCGATCTCGCCCTGACCGCACTTATCAGGCAGGGTGTGCTCCGATCGTACCCAGTTCTCCAGGATGTTCCGGGGTCATTTGTATCCCAGGCAGAGCATACGATCATCGTCACTGAAGATGGATGCATCATCACCACGAAGTAGAGATACTCTTATTCCGATTCCCAGACAACATATAAGGTTAAGATATGGAGATGGCTGATCACACCACCCTCCGGCTCATGGAGCTCCTTCTCACCGCAGAGATCGTCAACCGTGAGGAATCCCTCGGCATTGCAGATCTTACCCCTGCATGCCGCGAGGCGTTTAGCATCGGCAAGAACGGACCGGATCTCAAAAGGCCGTTCATTGTGAGCAACAGCCTGGCAAAGCGAGCTCTCGGCATTGAAGAGGCTCATACGTTTGTCTCATCGAATCCTTTCATCGGGTTCGATGACTTCGGCCAGCGCCTCTCGGTGACCGCACTCGATCCGGCGGCCCGCTGGTTCCTTGACCGTGGTGGCAGGGATCTGGCAGCCTCAAATCCGGTTCTTGCCTTCTATTATGAGAAGAGCGGGGCAGGTGAGATCAGGTACGGGGATGCCTCTGCCCAAAACCCGCTCTATGAAGACAGCCGTGCGTTTCTCCAGCCACGGATCGATGCCATGAAAGCCGAATCCGAGGAGATCCGCGATGCACTCGGGCTTGTTGCAATCTATGCCCCTGAAGAGATCGAAGAGTCATTTGAGACCTTTGTTGCCACCCCGGAA
>NZ_JARVGN010000334.1 GCF_029762515.1 Methanocalculus sp.
CGAGCGCCTGATGAATGAGCATGGGATTGGCGGAGCCCCGGTTGTCGAGGACGGCCAGTTGATCGGGATCGTCAGCAGGCGTGATATCCGGGCAATCGTTGGGAAGCGTGGCGAGGATGCAGTCGAACAGGTGATGACACACGATCCATTTACTGTTGGTGAGGATGTCACCCCTGAACAGGCCCTCGAACTGATGTACATGAAGAAAGTCGAGCGTCTGCCGGTGCTGAACAAGAAGGGATCACTTCTTGGGATCATCACCATGCAGGATATCCTCCAGAAACGCCAGTTCCCGCGGGCAAACCGCGATGAACATGGCAAACTGAGGGTGGCTGCCGCAGTCGGCCCCTTCGATTTCGACCGTGCGATGCTCCTTGACGAAGCAGGTGCTGATGCGCTCGTGATCGACTGTGCCCATGGCCATAATATGAATGTCGTCAAATCAGTCCGTGATATTAAGGAGAGCGCAAAAGCCGACTGTGTGGCAGGCAATATTGCCACCGGAAAGGCGGCCTCGGAATTTGTTGATGTCGTTGACGGGATCAAGGTCGGTATCGGGCCCGGCTCCATCTGCACAACGAGGGTTGTTGCCGGTGTCGGACTCCCCCAGATCTCTGCAATCGCCGCTGTCTCCGACGTGATGCACGAGGCGGGGGTCCCGGTCATTGCAGATGGTGGTATCCGTTTCTCAGGCGATGTCGCAAAGGCGATTGCCGCGGGTGCCGACTCCATCATGGTCGGAAGCATGCTCGCCGGAACCGATGAGTCTCCCGGCAGGATCATTGTCATCAAAGGCAGGCGGTACAAACAGTACCGCGGTATGGGATCGCTTGGTGTCATGACTGGCGGCCAGTCAAGCGACCGGTATTTCCAGGCAAAAGGGATCGGCGCAACGAAGTTTGTTCCTGAGGGAGTTGAAGGAGCAATCCCCTATGTCGGGGAGGTCTCGGATGTGGTGTACCAGCTCGTCGGGGGCCTGAAGTCTGCAATGGGCTATACCGGTGCGAGGACAATTGAGGATCTGAAGAAGCGGTCCCGCTTTATCAGGATCACCGCCGCCGGGATGAAAGAGAGCCATCCGCATGACATTGTCATTACAGATGAGGCTCCGAACTACCGGCTCTCATCATAATGTTTCTTTTTTTGGGTTATTGAGAGGAGATCAGATCCTCTTATAGAAATCTTTTTATAATTAAAATCCTAACATTATGTTAGTATGCTTGATCATCTCGAGGTCTCACGCCTCCTCGATATCCTTGGAAACCGCAACCGAAGGCGTATCATTGAACTGCTTCGCCAGAAGCCGTGCTTTGTAACCGAGATATCCGATCGGCTGATCCTCTCCCCGAAGGCGGTGATCGAGCACCTGAACATGATGGAGCGGGAAGCACTCATCGGCTTTTTCCAGGATGAGAGGAGGAGGAAATACTACTACCTCCAGACAGAATTTGATCTCGTCGTCTCGCTCAGGAATACAAAAGGAGAGAAGCGTACTGCAAGCCTGCCATCGGCCGATCTCCGGCTGATCGAATCCCTTTCAATGCTGAGGCGTATGGCATATGCACGGGAGCGTATCCTCGATACTTTAGAGAACCTTGAGCGGGATATTGAGGCGACGATGAATGATATCATGAGAATGAATCAGGGTGACAAAGGGCATGATATCGATCTTGATATTATTATCACCCTCTCTCATCAGGATCTCACCCTTGATGAGCTGGTTGAAGTGATGGAAACAGATGCATCTGCGGTACAGGCATCGCTTGCCACCCTTGTCATGAGGGGTATTGTTACCCTGGATGGTGAACGCTACCGTATCGAGGGGATCTATGAAGCACCACAGTCCTGAAGGTGACGGCTCATACCGGAGGGGAAGCCTCCGTATCATCGGCTGTATACTCCGTCCCGAAGGAGGTTTTGGCGGGTACCTCCTCGTTCCGGTGGAGCATCAGCCTCCTGATCTCCCCTATGAGATGATCGAGACTGAGAACCGGATTTATATTACCGCAGATCTGCCTCCGGAGCCGACGCTCACCTCGGCACCCTATGCACGAATTGAGTCCGAGCGGGTGGCGATTGTCGTGAACGAACACGAGACCTGGATCCCCCTGCCTTCCCGGATCAATGTCTTCCACTCAACCTATACCATCAGGCACGGGGTGATCGATATCTTCTGCAGGAAGCCCGTCTTCTTCACCCTCTGAGCCGGGCGATGCTCCCGGCTGCCATCTTCCGGACATAAGGGTTCTCATCCTCAAGAAGCGGCTCAAGATCAGATGCCGCTTCCGGTATCCCAATTCTGCCAAGCCCCTTTGCTGCCATATATCTGACATGATCCCTCTCATCCGATACCGCAGCACGAAGGTATGGGTATGCATCGGGCTTCTCCATCAGTCCAAGCGCCTCACAGGCACGGTACCGAACAACCCACCACTCATCTCCAAGGAGGGCGGAAAGAGGCGCGATCGCCTCTTCTCCAAGAGAGCCGAGTATCTCTGCTGCATCTTTCCTGATATTCTTGTCTTCATTCCTGAGGGCTTCGATCAGCTCAGGGATCGGTGTTCTGGAATTGAGCAGGGTTTCTGTGGTATTTT
>NZ_JARVGN010000335.1 GCF_029762515.1 Methanocalculus sp.
CTTCATATCCCTCGGAAATGACCTCAAATGCGCCGGTAACGGCGGAGGGAAGAATGGTGTCATCCTCTTTTTTCTGGGCCACATAGATGAGAACAGAATCCCCGGGCTTTACCCGCTCGATGATGGATTTGTTCCGCTTGGGGATCCCCCAGACATTCTTTTTCTTTATTATTTCCCAATTTTCTCGATTTGAAGAGGCAAACCAGCGGGTCATGATTGACTCTTCGTGATGGCAATAAAAAAAGAATTCGATAATTATGCTTCGCTGATTGCCTTGAACGCAGCCTGCATAGGATCCGAGAAAAACTCAACCCGCAACTTATCGAGCAACTCGGGGGGAATGCTCCCAAAATCGGCTGCATTGGTCGTGGGGATAATCACCTGCTTCGCTCCCGCATCCATGGCGACTCTTATCCGATCGCCAAGATATTCGACCCGTGAAAGCACCCCGTGTATAGTCATTTCACCGAGGATGATCATCCCGCCTGCGAGTGGTTTATTGACAATCGCAGAGAGGATTGCCACATAAAATGCCACACCAATGTCTTCCGCTTCCTTTCCATGGCCCGGGCTCATCACCTGGATATTGAGATCATAACTTCCAATATCCTGTTCAAGTCCCAATCTTCTGGCATTGACCCGTAGATAGTTATGTGCCATCTGTGCAGATTCCCTGAGCGCTTTTGATGTCAACCCAACGACCTTGAATTTACCAGAACCCGGAATGGCGGCAACCTGGATGCGGAAGAGCATCACCCTGCCGAGCGTGGGATCCCATCCGATGCTGAAGACGTCCCCGGGTGCCATCGGCCCCTCGGGTATAAGCTTCGTCACTCCCAGCTCCGAACATTCGGCAATGAATTCATCGCCGGTTTCTTTGTCAAGGTACGACAGGTTCACGCGTGAAAACTCAATTGGGTTCATCCGTTTCAACTGTTCCTTGACTCTTCGCCGCATCTCCAGGCCGAGGTTGACATACTCTGCCATCTCTTCTTTGGTGCATTTTCCATCCGGATGAATGAGTTTCACGAGTCCGGAGACGGTGCGAACCGCAGCCTTCCGGTCTCTCTGTCCAACATGGTTGCCGAAGGAGAAGTAGGCATCATAGGTGTCGGTGTAATTCAGAGGCCGGAGACCGTTATGGAATATTTCAGCGATATAATCCGCAACAAATCCCATGTGCGGCGTAAAATGCTCTGGTTTCAGTTTCGGCATCTCCCAGCCAGGGAGGTAGGCATGCCACCGGTCATGGAATGCAGTATCATTGCGGATGGTTTCGGGCAGAGGGGCAAAGAGATGTGAGGTGCGAGCAATTGATTCTACATCGCCGTCTATATTGCCATTGAAAACAATACCCGCCTCGGCAGACAATGTACCTTTGTCGTCGCCACGCGAGAACGATCCCTGTTCCATGTAGCCTTTGAACATCTGCTTGTTTGCCTCGTTCTTGAAGTGCGATCCCGCAACTTCATCGAATGCCACGAGGTCGTTTTTCAGGACCAGGCCGGGCTTGTCTTTCCGGTTTTTCCACCCGAAGAGATCGGGGACCGAACCCTGCCCTCCGGAAAGAAGGATTGCGTAGGGGGATATTTCACGATAGACAAACGATTTTCCCGTCTCCCGGGGCCCGAGTTCGATAATATTGTAGTTTTTCTCAACCATCGGGATGAGGCGGAGCAGAAGCAGCATCTTCACCCGCCAGGTGAAGTCAGGGTTCGTCGGTTCATATCCCATCGATCGAAGCAGCACATCCACCCATTCCTCACGGGTAAACTGCTGCCGTGCCTCAATCCATTCATCCAGGCGGGCACTGGCAATCTGGATGGGCTTCATATTGGCGATGACGAACGGCCGGGTTACAGCGCCATGGATGATCGTCTCATCGTAGACCAGTTCGATATTCGACCAGACCCCACCGGTGAGCACCCGCTCGTACTTCTCTACATAGTCCTCGTCGATATGCACCTTTTCCAGACCAGAGGTCGCGAGCCGGGCCCAGTATTTTCCTCCCTGATCTTTCTCATCGAAAGTGACCGTGACGAGGTCGATGATCTTCATCGACCCGGACCGCTTCAGACGTGCTTTTATCAGTTCACCCTGATCGGCCCTCACCACACGCTCCGTGATCGCACTTTTCACGAGCTTGAGGCCTTCTTTAATCTGATCTTCATCGGTGGTCGAGCAGTATTTGCCCAGCAGATATTCGAGCACATACACCGGGATGGAGAATCCCACCTTCAGCTTATGGACAAGATCCTTTCGCACCACCCGTCCAGGAAATGCCTCCTCGAGTTTGCTGTCAAGCTCATCAATCTCTACTTCATGACCAGAATTCATCGATTTCCACCCTGAGCGTTACGTATTCCTGTGCCAGCTGTTCCTCATTATCTGCGTCCTGCACCACCACGAGAAGTTGAGATCCGTATTCTGGCGCAGATGCCGCATCGATCAACGAGAGCGTGACTGTCTGCACGCTTCCTCCCGGTTCAATGGTCACCGCGTTGTCATGCCGGAAGAGTATTCGCCCGGTTTCGGGATTCTTGATCTTCACAACCACCTTGCGGGCGAGGAACTTCGCATCCGCACCG
>NZ_JARVGN010000336.1 GCF_029762515.1 Methanocalculus sp.
TGTCCCGAGGAAGGGTGTAACCGTGTCCTCTCCCGCCAGAACTTCTGCCCGATCCATGAGTTCAAACCTGATTTCAAGTATGATCTCCGGATCAGGGGTACCCTGGATGACGGCCATATCGCACGGAACATCCTGCTTCCGCGTGAAGTGGTTGAATCTCTCTTCCAGATGACTCTTGCCGAGGCACAGGAGATTGCCGAGAACCAGCCGCTTGGAGCGGATGAAGTGATCCGCCAGCTTAACGAGCGGGCACTCGGGCGATACCTGAAAGTCACCGCCCGCCAGTTTGAAGATCTCTTTATTGCCAACCATGCTGAATGGCTTACCCCTGACATGAGCAGGCAGACTGCCCTTCTGAACCGTGCAGGAGGCGATCTCGCATGACACAAGCGCGTACCCAGAGTTATGTCCGTGAACCGGCAAAGCGTGTCTTTGCCGCGGAACTCCGCGATGCCCGCCACTCCTTCCGGGAAGGCGATGACGAAAAGAGCCCGACTTATATCCTCCTCCCGACAGGCGAGCGTTCAAACCGGATCTTCATCGTCGGTTCGCTCACACAGAAGGAGAAGCGTGGCGAACAGCACAGCATGTATCTTGCACGGGTTGCAGATCCTACCGGCACCTTCTTTGTCAGTGCAGGATCATACCAGCCCGAGGCGATGCAGCAGATCGCAAAACTCGAATCCCCGGCCTTTGTTGCAGTTGTCGGGAAGCCGAATGCATATGAGACACCTGACGGCAATGTCCTCATCTCGGTTCGTGCCGAGACGGTGACCGCAGTTGATCGGAATATGCGGGATCTCTGGGTGCTTGACTGTGCCGAGGCGACCCTTGACCGTATTGATGCGTTCGAGAAGAGCCCCGATGCCGAAGCAGCACAACGGGAATACAACCCGAATCTTGAATCCTATAAAAAGATGGTCTATGACGCCTTAACGGCGATCAGACAATAATTTTCTCTTTTTTCCAACCGTCCCACGCCTCGATGATCTCTTCGCCAGTAACAAACGGAAAGCCATGCTCCTCTCCATATGCCCGTGCCTTATCTTTCCCAAGGGCGTTTCCGGTCTCGTCATCGAGCATCTCACAGACGGTGACGGCCGGAGTGACCCCGGCCATGATGGCAAGGGCGATCGAGAGCTCGGTCTGGCCCTGCCGCTGGTCAAGGAGGGTATCTGCTGCACGGAGCAGTGCGGAATGACCCGGAGTGCGGAATTCTTTTCCGAATGGCGGGAGTCCGCCCCCGTTCATGGCTGATTGGACATGTTCTGCGACCTTTGTGATCGTCAGGGCACGGTCATGGTCGGTGATGCCGGTGAAGGTCTCGCGGTGGTTCACCCAGAGCGAGAATGAGGAGTGGTTCTTCCGGTCATAGGGGACATCCCCCTCCTTCTCCCCAAGCTCGCCGCACCGGGAGAAGACATCTGTTGCAAACGGGAGACCGAGTGTCTTAGCTGCTTCCGGGTGGACTGCGGTGCAGATGAGCCCGCCGCCATCCTTTCTCATTCTGAGAATATCCTGCGAGGTTACTGCATCTGATCGGATCGAGAGATCGGTCTCGCGTTCCCGGTTGTCAAAGTCGTAGATGAGGACGAATTTCCCCTCTCTGAGTGCATTGATTGCGTCGTTAATCATATCCGATCTCCACCTCGATAATATCGTTATCTTCCAGCCCGAGTTCGTCCCTGAGCGGCACACCGGCAATGAGTTCGATGATATCCTCGGGGTAATGTGTCCTGCCAGGCACAATCAGGGCACAGGGGATCCCCTTGATCCGGCAGGGGAGGCAGCGTGCCTCACCAAATGTCCTGTGCTCGTCTGAAAAGCCTGGAATTGTCGTCCATTCAAGGGAATCAAGTTTCTTTCGTACCGGAATACTCTGCTGGATCAGCCTGAGATTCAGGGTGCCGGGGTACGGTTCAAATCCGCAGTTCATCCTGAACTGGTTTTTGTAATGGTCAAGGGACATGTAGTACCGGCCCTCCCCAAGCCCGGAGATGACCGCTCCTTTCAGGATGAAATGCCCGCCGGTTCTTGAGAAGATCCGGCAGTACTCGGCATGTTCACGCCTGAGGATCTCCTCCCCGGTTTTTGTCACCTCAACAGACTGGCCTGATGGATCGACGTTCCTTGTGATCAGGTGGGCTGAATCAAGCGACTTCAAACGGCGTGAGATCGTCTGTGGACTTGTCCCGAGGGTGGTGCCGAGGCTCTGGGTTGATATCCTGACCGGCCCGCGGCACCCCCCGAGAAGAGCAATTGCTTTTAGTACAGGAAGATCTCCCGCATCAGGCATCTGCATGATCATCAAATTTGGGAGGCTGCCTATTTATGGGTATCGAAACCGGTGAGGATCGGGGGTCGTCCGGGAACCCGCCTCATCGGGATCACTTCCGCCCCTTCAAGATTTCCTGCCGCCCAGAGGTAGCGCTCACGGACAGATGCAGGGAGATCTGTTTCCGGGATTGGGACAAATCCAAATCCGGAATAGAACTTTTTGAGGTGCTGTACTGCATACATCGTGAGTTCCTCATTATAGCAGGCTTCAATAAGCGCTCCCACCACCTGCCGGG
>NZ_JARVGN010000337.1 GCF_029762515.1 Methanocalculus sp.
TCTGTGCGAATATGTCAGGTGGGACCTGTTATGTGTATGGATCTGCGGAGGAGATGATCCCTACCTTTGAAAAGAGAGGGACAATCAATCATGAAGGGCTTCTGTTTCACCATTTCAGAGGAGATGTGGCAAACCGCGGAAATGGAGATCTCTATACTGCCCGCTTCACCTATCTTCAATGAAAAAAGTGATTACACCGGGATGTGCGCCTTCACCCACCGTGCATAGGTGGCACGAAGACGTGCGATCTCATCATCTGTGAGATCACCCCGCCGTGTCTTTCTGAGGTATTCCTCAAGCTGGGAGACGATCTGATCGGCCTCAGCATAGGTCTGCACCTCAATATAGACCGGCGCCTTCTGTGAACTGATGATCTCCCCACAGACCGGGCAGAGTTTCCATCTCTGAAGATGATCCATATAGGTAAATGACCGGCACCCCGGACACCGGATTATGATGTACATAGGTACCCGAAGGTATACGGATTTGATGATAAATGTATCGGAAGGTGATCGGAAACCCCCATCTGATACTGTATCACCCTACTGCTGCCCTCCGTAGGGTAAACTCATCAGCAAAGAGATTAATCTCTATCCAGCAGATAACAGAAGTGAGCAAAATGTCAATTGAAGTTATCGGGGTTGAAAACCTCCCTATTATCCAGCCGGGTGATGATCTCGCCGGGCTCATCTCTGATCGGATTACTCTTATGGACGGGGACATTCTCTGTGTCGCCAGTTCTGTCTATTCCAAGTCTGTCGGAAATATACGGAATCTTGATGAGATAACACCCAGCCCTGAAGCCGGGCGGATCGCCTCTATGACCCGTGAGGATCCCTGTTTTGTCCAGGCAGTACTTGACTCTTCAGTTGAGATCATCCTTGATCACCCCTTCATCCTCTCAAGACTTCCCTCCGGCCATATCGGTGTCCGGGCAGGTGTCGATCACAGCAATGTGGAGGATGGCATTGTGATTCTTCTCCCAGCAGATCCTATGGGTGCAGCTGAGGCGATCCGATCGGAGATCAGGGAGAAGTCAGGTATCGATATACGAGTTGTCCTGACCGATACCTGTGGTCGGGCATTTAGGCGTGGACAGACAGGCCATGCTATAGGGTGGAGCGGTATGACAGCAATTCGTGATTTCCGGAGTGATCACGATCTCTTTGGCCATGAGCTTCTCATAACTGAAGAAGCGGTTGCTGATGAGATCGCCGGTTTTGCAAACTTCGTGATGGGCGAAAGCAATAAAGGAGTTCCAGCAGTTGTCTTCCGGAACATGGAGACCTGGAGCGGGCACGATATGCTCTATTTTGAGGAATCCGAAGATATCATCAAAGAAGCCCTGAAAAAGAGATGATGAGTTAGTATATGAGATTCATAATGAAGATAAAGACTCCAATGCTAATTGCCACTGCGATCACGGTCTTTGGGTCAATGGTGACCTGACGCCGATCCTCGCTGTCATAGTATGTGACAAGGCCTGCGGAGGATATCATTCTTCCACCTTTCTTCTTTGCCATGCAGACAGGTTTCTCCGTGCATATATTTAAACAAACGGTCAATAGGTAGGATATGGAGATTGTTACCTCCATTGAGGGGTTCGCATTTTTAGGTGATGAATTATCACTCAGGCCGGTTCGGATTGAAATTGCAGATGGAATCATCAGATCGATTGAAGAGGTAAATAATCCACGAAAACGCTGGATACTTCCAGCACTCTTCAATGCTCATACGCATATCGGTGATGCCGTGGCAATGGATCTGCCTGTCGATGGGGACCTGGAGTCGATTGTAACACCACCTGATGGATTGAAACACCGGATTCTGCGCGCGACGGAGAGAGGTGCCCTTGTCTCTGCCATGCACGCGACCATAGGATTTATGGAGCAGACCGGGTGTGCAGGCTTTGCTGATTTTCGTGAAGGGGGAGTAGAAGGTGTTGAGGCGCTTCTGGAGGCTGCAAACGGCATGTCCACACAGCCCCTTATCTTTGGAAGGGAAGGTGGCGAGTTAACCTCTGATGGTTTTGGGATCAGCAGTGTCCGTGACCTGCCGAATCTTGACTCCGAGATTGAAGCTGCCCGCCTTGCCGGCCATATGATTGCAATCCATGCCGGGGAACGTGATAATGATGATATTGAGGGTGCACTTGCCTATGAGCCCGATCTTCTCATCCACTGCACACATGCCAGCCGGACCGATCTCCGGCGGTGTGCAGATGAAGGAATTCCGATTGCCATCTGTCCACGATCAAACTGGATCCTCGGGGTCACCAGATCGCCGGATCATCCGCCGGTTCAGGATATGATCGATCTGGGATGCAGAGTCTTCCTTGGCACAGATAACGCAATGTTCGTTCAGCCGGATCTCTGGCGTGAGATGGCATTTCTCTCTGTGATTACGGATATTCCCGCGCGTACCATTCTGGAGATGGGCATATCCGGATCATCACTCACTGGAGACCCATACTGGATTGAAGAGGGCAGAAAAGCTTCAATTATTGAGGTAAATCCAGAAAAATCCAATCTGAATCTCTCCCGCGACCCCGCGAGAACACTGGTAACACGAG
>NZ_JARVGN010000338.1 GCF_029762515.1 Methanocalculus sp.
GGGATACCTGCCCCACGTTGCAATCTGAAACAGATGCTGCTTGCCCAGCGAGTATTGCCGTGCGGCGTTCGAGATCTCCTGCTCGAGGCGGAAGAGGTCGGGAAACCCTTTCTCCCATACATCCCCCTTCCACTCATAGCTTGTATAGAGATCGGGTAAATTAAGATCTGCGAGAAGCCGTGCGACCTCCCGTTGCTGGGACATTGTGAGGTTCATTCAAAACAGAATTTGGCCTGAACGATTAAAAAATAACGACAATTAGCACCAATCAATGCTTATTGTTCTTAAATTCCGGTTACTTCATTATGCAGGGTATTATCCATAAGTCCCAGCAATATCCTGAAGGCGTCTCAGGACGGCAACAATATGGCCCGATTCAAACATCTCTTCGAGATGCCCCGCGCAGAACCGCTCCTTACGCACATGCAGAGTCAAAATCCGTCTTAGTGTCGGCAGATCGGCGTTTGCCATTCGTTCCGGATCGTTATAGTATTCAATGGCTTCGTCTTGCCAGCATCCCCAATCAAACATAACAATGAATTTATGTTTATAGAGTGCCTGCACAAATTCATCGACAGAACGGCTGTAATCAAACCATGGAAGGTGCCCTTCTTCGGCAACAACAGAACCGGGTGAGAAGTCCGGGTGTTCAAATTGCGGGAGGAATTGCAGGATCGCGGATAGGTCTTCTGGCAGAAGTGGTTCTGATTCGTCAGATAAACCTGGGACAGCAGCCATTTCATAAATCCCCTTCAATAATAACACTTTATCAGCTATTCATAAAACTCATTCGTCTAATTTTTAGCGCAAAAAAGAATGGATCTCCTCGCCACCTCTAGTAAGGGGAGCCGACGAGTAGTTCCGGATGTGGCGAAGAACCTGAGTATGCGGGAGTCGGAGTTCAAACTAGCCAACGGCGGCGGACTCAAGATCTGATCTCGTAGGTGTTCGCGGGTTCAAATCCCTCCTCTCGCATTTCAGTTTTTGATTTTAGGCAAATTATCAAAGTTATCCTATTAGATAACGAAAATTTTCGGATTTATTCGATCACCATTTTTTATTTAACATTTTTTAGCAAAATCGAGCGTGAAATCTATTTATATACACTATTTGTTGTATTCAGAGATTATACGACAAATGAGGAATTATTATTTTTTATCGAGTAATCTTACTCGACCGGGTATATCATCTCTAGTATTCGTTATAATCACAATTCCATCCGCCTTTCCAGCAGGTTTTGCAACAACAGGGGGTGGAATTTTTTTTGGCGAATTTGAACCATTTTCAGCCATAAGCTTTCAGAATTATATTCAGAAAGTACCTATATATAAATACTTAATCGAGCACTTTGAAAATAATATCTCTTTTTTGCCTTCTCCTTGCTGAAGCTTTGCAGAATAGTCCCATTTTCTTCATTTATTGGGTTTGGTTTCAAAGGATGGGGTAATTTCTTTGGAGGCTTCGTCTTATCCGACATAATTCAAAATTTATCAACAATAATTATAAAACTGGGTCAGGATTCATGAATTATTTTCATTCATCTTTCTCTTGATCTTTAAATTTCAAATAAAATGGTTTAATTCCCTTTGCACTACCAACTGGTTTCGCCTTAATCGATAAATCCATTTTATTATCCTCTTTCTTTTTCTTTTTTGATGTTTCAGACATGCCAATCGCAACCTAGATTATCAAATATGTTATCAAAAAAATTACGAAAAAAAATAGATTCAGCGAAATATGAATTAATGAAGATATCAGACCCATTCGAACAATTTCATAGCTTTTCTGATTCGCTCGATATGATTTTTGTGTATAATAAAGAAAGTCAGACAGTAAATCACTTTTTCCTACATTACACAACTCATCGAACCGATCATTCTCGAAGACATCGACAATATTGTATTTCTTCGGCCAGATGAGATAAAACAAGTAAAGGAATGCGAGGAGACCAATTACGAGAATCAAACTTAACAAGACATAATCTAAAGAGGAGATGGAATCTCCTTTATCGATTATAATTCCAAGAATAGTAATCTCTAATGTTATCAATACAAGGAAAATTTGAAAGAGCGCTAGAATTTTGGAATTTATCTTATCAACATTAGAAATGTATCTATCAAAAAGGATATTCCCCTCATCGAGAATGATCTTTGTCCTTTCATCAATTTCATTCTGCAATGGAAAGGGAAGTGATGAGTCAATTTCTTGATCTTTATCATCCTTCATTCAGATTCAACATCCGCTTTCTGTATTTCGGTCGTTCCTGTGCTGTTTCCTGCAGGCATAGGACGAATTTTCCTTATTTTCGCTTGCGGTTGTGAATCCCGATATCGTTGATCTTCCTTCATTAATTATCAATGATAATTGACCACATTTATCTCTACGCAATCGTGTTAATGCGACCTTGTGGATGAGCGTAGCTGAGCGTTTTTTACCCATAATTTATACATTGGAATAAGTTGACCATTGCTGGCGATTTGTTTCCTGTGATACTATGTATTTCAGCCAGCCGCCCGGATTATCTGGTCAGCGACCGGAGGGAGCGGTGCCGCC
>NZ_JARVGN010000339.1 GCF_029762515.1 Methanocalculus sp.
GAGCGCAAGATCAAAGAGAGCCCTGACCTGACCATCGGCCGGAAGAAATACAAGATGGACCTTGTCCCGCCGGACCTTATGGTCGCCCGGTTCTTTGCCGGGGAACGTTCCGCCATCGAGGAGCTGGAGGCGCTGCAGGAGACCGCCGCCCGCGAGCTGGAGGAGTTTGTCGAGGAGCAGTCCGGGGAGGAAGGCCTGCTGGAGGACGCGACCAACGAGAAGGGCAAGGTCACCAAAGCGGCGGTGAAGGCCCGGCAGAGAGAGATCGGCAACGACCCGGAGTTTGCCGATGAATGCGAGGCCTTGACGCAGTGCATGGAGCTCCTCGAGGCGGAGGCCGGCGCCGGGAAAGCGGTGAAGGATGCCAGAAGTGCGCTGGACGAGAGGGTGCTCGCCCGGTACGCCACCCTCACCGAAGACGAGGTCACGGCGCTGGTGGTGGAGGACAAGTGGTGTGCCTCGATACGGGCCGGGATCGACGGCGAGGTGCAGCGCCTCACCCAGCGGCTCGCGGCCCGGGTGAAGGAGCTGGACAAGCGGTATGCCCGGCCCCTGCCGGAGCTGGAGCAGGAGGTGGAAGAGTTCGGTGCGAAGGTCGAGGAGCACCTGAAACGGATGGGGCTGGAGTGGCGATGAGGTGGGATGTCGACGAAATTGGGGACACAGGAATGGATGTCATAGAAATAACACCAGGAGAAGATCAACCAACCTTTGATTCTTTGTTGTTCATAGCGTTGGAAGACCTGGACAGTTCCATAATCCTGTATTATAGGGAGCACTTTCCCCAGTCAGTCTTTTATCTCCAGCAGGCAGTGGAAAAGGCAGTCAAGTCCCTGGGGCTTCTTTTTGAAATAGTATCCGAGGATGATTTACACAAAAAGATCGGCCATAATCCCTTAAGAGTCTATAAAAGACCGTTCACTAAGATCTCAAACGATCTACCCACCCTGAATAGAGAAATGGACACAGATCCTGAATTCAAGACGGTGCTCCAGTCATCAGGGATAGATTTCGATGAACTTGCATCATCCATTAAAAAGCAGCTGCATCAGATCGACGAATATCTCAGTACTGTCGTAAATTCCAATCCCCCGATAGAGGCTCTTGAGAGGCACCTTTCTGCGATTGATTCTTTCAACAGAGGGATTAAAAAAGCAGAGGAAAAGATTCGTAAAGAGGGAATCAGCGATGAGAATTTTAAAGGAGTAAAGGAAGAATTTCAAACCCAGCTTGAATCATTATTTAATTCAATACCCATTCCATCCCAACAAAAAGCTGCGATGCGAACGGAATTGGATTCGTTCTTCACCGCGTTTCTCCCGAACAAGGAATCCTTTGAATATTTGATGTATGTATTGCTCAAAATAGTACGAATAGTACAAAACCTCTTCTACCTCTCGATAATCTCCTCTCCCCATGCGACGAAATCACGATACCCTAATGGTAATTTCAACCCGCTTCAATTTTATTCACCAGGTTCCCCGCTGATTGACAAATTGCCTGAATTACAGGATATTACACGGCACACCCTCGAAGAGATGGATGCATTGTACGATCTGATCTTTGACCTGCCCGATGATGCACCTGGCGTTTCAAACGATGCACGATTGATTCTAAGTCCTGGAGATGAGGTTGAATGAGTGAGGAGGCGGTGAAGCCGGGATATAAGAAGACGGAAGTGGGGGTGATTCCGGAGGATTGGGATGTTTCACTGCTGCGTGATGATATATCACTACTATCCGGGCATCACGTTCTCGCATGCTTCTGTAACGTACGTGGCGATGGGGTTCCATATCTCACTGGCCCGGCCGATTTCCCCGGTGGCCACATTCAGCAAACAAAATTCACGACAAATCCGACAACCATTTGCCAGGAAGGGGATATTCTTGTCACTGTGAAAGGATCTGGGTCTGGAACTCTGATTGAGGCTGATGCTGCATACTGCATCAGCAGGCAATTGATGGCCATTCGAGTGAAAACATGGGATTCTCAGTTCCTTTTTTATTCCCTTCAGCAGAATGCATCTCAGATCAAGGCCGCATCAACTGGCCTTATTCCTGGCCTTTCCCGGTCGGATATTCTCGAACAACAAATTCCGCTACCTCCAACAGCCTCCGAACAACGCGCCATCGCCGCCGCCCTCTCCGATGCGGACGGGCTCATCGGGGCGCTGGATGCGCTGATCGCAAAGAAGCGGGCCATCAAGCAGGCCGCCATGCAGCAGCTCCTCACCGGGAAGACGAGGCTGCCGGGGTTTGCGAAGAGTTCTGGTTATAAGAATACAGAGGTGGGGGTGATCCCGGAGGATTGGGAGGTGAAGCGGCTTGGCAATCTTGGCACCTTCATGAAGGGTAAGGGGATCAGGCGAGATGATGTATCAGATGAAGGTTTGGAATGCATCCGATATGGTGAGATCTATACTCAATACAATAGTTATGTAGTAATCCTTAAATCACGAATACCCGAAAATATAGCCGCAACTGCACTCCTCATTCAAACTGGTGATCTATTATTTGCCGGATCGGGAGAGA
>NZ_JARVGN010000033.1 GCF_029762515.1 Methanocalculus sp.
ATGATATCCATGATGCTGAGATCCTGCCTGTCATCCGCGATGCACTCTACCTTGATAACCCAGGGGAATGGTATAGTGCGCTCATGGATTATGGAACAAATCTGAACAAACGGCTTACAAATCCAAATAAGCGGAGCAGGCATTATACACGCCAGGCTCCGTTCGCAGGATCAGATCGGGAGATCCGGGGCTCTGCCCTCCGACTCCTCCTTGAGAGAAAAGAGATCGAAAAAAGCGCTCTTATCAGTGCGCTTACGGTTACAAAAAACAGAGAGAAAGGACGAATCGAGAGAGTACTTACAGATCTCGAAAAGGAGGGTTTTGTCCGGGAAGATGCGGGTTTCTATTCTATAAAAGAATGATAATATTGATTACACATTCTTCAGCGCGACAATATCCTTTACACCGGATAGTCTCCAGACCATCGATCGCTCTTCCAGCGCGATGGATTCGGGTGGATCCTGTGGAGAGTGACCGAGCGCTGCGAGAATATTGTTTGAGAGTTTCCGTTCTTTGATCAGGCTTACAAAATTCTCGCGAACGATCTTCTTCTCGATTGAGTCTGTTACTTCCTCAATTCTTCCCTGCATCGTCACAAATGTATAACAGGAGAGATCCTTTGAGTACTTCTCCACCTCAACGGAAACATAGGGACTCTCCCGGAAGAGGTTTACTTTTCTGCCATACTTTGTCGAAAGGAAATACAGGTGTTTTCCATCGAATACGTAGAGAAATGGGGCAATGTAGGGGTATTTCTCTCCCTGAAACGCTATCCGGGATACATATCCTTCCTCAATAAGCCGGTCGTACTCCTTCTTCTCCATCTTCGGGATCTTAATGATCTCCATCCAATTCACCTGATTAACGATACTGTCTCAGTCGTTTTAAAGGTATTGTTTTTATCTTAATGATAGGAGTCAATGCCTGCACGCCAGGCAAGTATCAGAAATGCTATGGCAGCAATAAGGGAAATAATACCCGCAATCTCAAATACTGCCCTGATATCAAGGATATCCATGATGTAGCCGGAGATGATTGGTGAAGATACCATTCCGACACTCATAGCGGTATTAAATGCACCCATACATGCTCCCTGCCCAAATTCCCGTCCGGCAATAGCAACTACTGCCGTGGATGCAGGCATTGCAAGTGCACTGCCGATTCCAAGAATAAAGGAGACGACGATCAATCCAAAGAATCCTGCGGTAAAAGGAATAACGATCAGGCAGAGAGAGACAATGACGGTTCCGATCACAATAAGGCCGGTTTTCGAAAAGATATCTGCAAATAATCCAAATGGACGCTGGAGAAGACCGGTTGCCAGTATTGATAATGAGATGATAACTCCTGCCTCAAATGCAGAGAGTCCAAACCAGAAGGTGGCAATGACCGGCAGAAATACCATGAATGTCCCATTTGCATAGGCATTCATGATCCGGAAGAAGAGGATCGGCTTCATGTGGGTACTCCCCGCTGCCAGCCGTATTGACGAGTTCATCCGATGAAGAGATGGGGCTTCCGGAAGGAATACAAGGCAGATCAGAAAGGCGGCAAATGAAAGTGCTGCCATAAGGAGAAAGACCATCTCAATACCCACAGCATCAAGGATGGCACCTCCGATCAATGGCCCGCAACCAAGGCCAAGGAAGAGCGAGGTATTGAATGAGCCCATGCAGATTCCTTCCCTGCCGGGCGGGGAGAAATCCGCAACATATGCCATGGCAACAGGAACAACCATAGCCGAGGCAAATCCATGGGCAATCCTGACAAGAGTCAGCCCGGCCACAGAGGAGGCGAAGATATAGGCAACCGAGAGGATTGTAAAGAGCGCAAGTCCGATGAGGATGAAATATTTCCTCCCTTTCCGATCTGAATATCGGCCGATGAGGGGCATAAAAACCGCACGGGACAGGGCAAAACCTGAAAAGATCAGCCCGATTCCAATGCCTGTAGCTCCAAGGGTGTCGGCATAGTAGGGGAGGAGAGGAACCACAATCCCAAGCCCAAGCATCGAGGCAAAGACGGCGATGAAGAGAACCCGGAGACTAAGCCTCTTCTTCAAAAGAAACCCCTCTTTCTCGCATTGTATCAACTGTTTCTATCCAAACCTGTATCAAGCTGCGCATGCAACCTTAAGGTGTCTGGTGGATATGCAGGATTTCCTACTCCATGACGGTCTCTTTGATGCCGTCCTTTTTGATCTCGATAACACACTTGTTGATTTTATATCCGCTAAGAAGAAGGCCTGCGCTTCTGTCATCGAAGAACTGGGTTGTGGCAATCCTGATGAACTCTTCTCATACTTCCTCAGGAAGCGGTATGGGTTTGAAGACTATGGAAATATATTTGATTATCTCTCTGATATCGGGATTCAGGGATCAGCAACATATCTTGAGTCATGTACAATCTATGAGAATGAAAAACTCCTCAATATCCATCCATATCAGGGGATTGAAGAGATGCTTTCAGGACTCCGCTCGAAAGGAATGCGGCTTGGCGTTGTGACGGACGCAGATTCAGATCATGCGGAAAAAAGGCTGAAAAAGGCAGATCTTTTTCAGTATTTTGACATTATAATGACTCCGGATATCAGTGGCAGCCGAAAGCCAAATCCAGACTCATTTCTGATGGCCCTGGACTCGGTCCGGGCCGATCCGGTTCATACAATACATGTCGGAGATAGTATCCGCCGGGATATCGAACCGGCAAACCGTCTTGGGATCTGCACCATTCATGCTGCATATGGAGACTGGCATCCTGATGAGACGAAGGAGTCCTCTGTCCGGACGCTCCGGGTTGATCGATCCGAGGATCTTCTCCGCCTGATGCTTGGGTAACTAGTGGTGACTCTGACTCATTTTTGTACAAATATGTACTATATGTTATCTGTCCTGATCAGTACAGAATGATTAATTGTGTTTGCTCCTTTATTGAAATGAAAATAGAATCTGGTTTTAACGGATATGGACGAACCAGGAATAATACCACAGCGTGATTCTCTTAAGGCTGGCAGGGAACGAGTACAAATATTGTGATATTTTATTTAGATACAGAAGTATATATTATAAGAATTCTATGACCGCTGCAATCAAATCCTTGCCGGCTAAGGAGGGATCTGTCGATGTGGCAGAACATGAACGGGAACATGCCCTGTTCCTGAACCTTCTGGTGGCAACTGCTCCTGCAATCCCAAAGCTCATCGCAGCGGCACTCTCAGGATCGGTAACCCTGCTTACGTCCGGCATGAAAACGATCAACGAGGCCCTCGCAATCCTGATTGTGTGGATTATATCCCGGACAATTGCTCGGGGAAATAATGGTAAATATGATTACGGGATGGGAAAATTTGAGAACCTTGCCAGGATCGTTACCGGTGGCCTGATCCTTGTATCGGTTCTGATCCTTATCCTCGCTGCCATATTCCGCATCCTCTTTCCTGCAAATATCGGCAGCGGATGGGCCCTTGTCGGGATGATCATCGTCATCATCATGGCTGCGGTTGACAGTTACTTCTGGATTAAGAATTAACGGATCGCTCTGCGGGAACCCTCACCCATTATGGATTCACAATCCCACCTTTTCCGTTTAAAAGCCATTTCAAATATTGTCGTCCTTGCAACCCTGGTTATTGCAGTACTCTGCGCAGGGAACTGGTGGTCGGTTTATATCGATCCGGTTGCCTCGTTTGTTGTCATGGGAATTCTCCTCTATTCTGGCTATACCATGATCATCTCCTCGCTTCCTGATCTTCTGGATCAGACAATTGAAGAGGAACTCCAGCTCATCGTGATGAAAGAACTGGCTGAACATTTTCATAACTACAAACAGATCCATGAGATAAAATCCCGGCAGAGCGGAGGGAGCATCTATGTTGATATTTTCCTGGAGTTTGGGCCAGATCAGCTGATGGGCGATGTTCAGGATATCATGGATCTGATGAAATCATCTCTTGAGATCCAGATCCCAAAAAGCTCGGTGAATATTATCACTTCACGTGGTAGGGACAACCTTTGCAGGTTCTAAAATACTATACATGATGCTTTCAGGCAAACAGGCATACAATATGAAAATACCATGATAATGTTTCAGTTTTTCGAAAATTATGAGGATTATTTAGCTATCTTCCAATGGATACTCCTGCGTCTCTTTTGAAAGGAAGTAGGAGAGGACAGTTCGTATTGCGACAATTGCACCGAGGAGCATAACATCCTCTATTGAAGGCGCGATGATTGTTGCAAGAAGATCAGCTGCAATGATAAACTCAAGCCCAAAAATCAGCTTGTTTGTGAAATCTCTCCGTATGTAATTATATGAAAAAGCGGAATTTTTAAGGACTTCGATTTGAAAAACCCCGACAGCTCCCCGCAAGCCCCCATAGATGATCATGATAGCACCGACAATCTCGAATAGGATGATAAAGGAATCCAGGAAAAGATGCAGATAATCCATAATAATCTATCAATTGAGTGACCCCTACATAAGGTTCACGGAATGTCTGTTAGTTTTCAGAGTCTTCCATCAGAACCCAGGTAACCTCTTCTGAGTATTTCATCATCTGGGATATTCTCAATAAGGGTGCGGTATAAGATGATCACAGGTATGCCCAATGAGTAACGATGGAGGAGTTCTCGGAATGATGAAGCTGATGGCAAAAAAGATACAGTCCATCGCCGAATCAATCGCTGATGAAGAGGTGGAGGGATTTTCAAAGGCCATTTTATCTGCAAATCGCGTCTATGTTATGGGGGCCGGGAGATCAGGGCTGGTGGCAAAAGCATTTGCGATGCGCCTGATGCATCTTGGCTTCACCTCATTTGTGGTTGGAGAGACGATTACCCCGGCAATTGAGAAGAATGATATGCTTATTGCTTTTTCAGGGTCAGGAAACACCCGATCAATTGCCGACGTCGCCCAGACAGCAAAAGGACTTGGTGCAACTGTCGGACTGATAACATCAAATAAAGAATCAACGATCGGACAGATCGCCGATACAATCGTGGTCATAGAAAGCCAGCGTGATGCTGTCACTGATGAATCCCATGAATATGATATCCGCCAGATGATGGGTGAACACCGATCATTTGCTCCTCTTGGAACTATATTTGAGACTACATCAATGGTCTTCTCCGATGCCCTTGTCTCCTATCTGATGGAGATCACCGAGACATCCGAGGGAGAGTTAAAGAAACGGCATACCAATATCGAATAAGAGGATTGTTTATGCAGTTTGCTGACAGGGTAATGAATCTTGAAATCTCCGGGATCAGGAAGATCTTCGAGGCGGCCGGGCCGGATGCGATCAGTCTTGCCCTTGGCCAGCCTGACTTTGATACACCGCTTCACATAAAAGAGGCGGCGATACAGGCGATACGCGATGGGAAAACCGGATATACGCCAAATTCCGGAATACCGGAATTGCGTGAGGCAATCTCCCAAAAATTCAGGCGTGAGAACAATCTCCAGTATTCGCCATCAGATATCATTGTCTGTGCAGGTGCAAGCGAAGCACTGAATATCGCAATACAGGCGATAGTCAATCCCGGTGATCGGGTTGTCTATTCAGATCCCGGATTTGTCTCGTATGGTGCGCTCGCAGAACTTGCCGGAGGCATCCCGGATCCGGTTCCGCTGGGAGAGGATCTGAGAATCGATCTCAATCGAACCTGTGAGGCAATAGATGGTGCCCGGATGATCGTCCTGAACTCCCCCTCCAATCCGACAGGAATGGTTGAATCTGAGGAGACGATCAGGGGTATTGTTGAGTATGCTGATGATCAGGGGACTCTTGTCATCTCTGATGAAGTATATGAGCACTTCATCTACGGGGGAAAGCATTACAGTGCTGCCCTGTATGGAGATAATGTCATCACCATCAATGCCACCAGCAAGACCTATGCGATGACGGGCTGGCGGCTCGGACTTCTTGCAGCACCTTTAGAGATAGCCGAGGAATGCCTGAAAGTCCATCAGTACACAATCGCCTGTGCATCATCCATCTCCCAGTATGCTGCTCTTGCAGCGTATACCGGGGATCAGGGTGTTGTCAAAGAGATGAGGGATGAATATCATGCCCGCCGCGACCTGATGGCAGGAGGCTTGAAGGAGATGGGCTTTGATTTCTGCGTTCCTGAAGGGGCGTTCTATCTCTTCGTCCCGATGAGCGCAGAACAACTGGAGGCGATCATCTCAGCAGGCGTGATTATTGTACCGGGCACCGCGTTTGGCGCCAAAGGGACCGGATATGCCAGGATCAGTTATGCAGCCTCACAGGATGCCCTGAAAGAAGCACTTAATCGGATACGAAACGTTGTATAAGTGAATATCATGGTACTCGAATTACTCAGAAAGCTCTCGGATGCGCATGGCCTCTCTGGCCGTGAACAGAACATCCGGGAGATCATCAAAGAAGAGATTGCCCCTTATGTCGATGAGATCAGAACCGATTCTATGGGCAACCTGATTGCAGTTAAGAAGGGTGGGAACTTCAAGGTGATGCTGGCTGCCCATATGGATGAGATCGGTTGTATGGTCCAGTATATCGATGACCGTGGCTTCATCAGGTTTGTCACCATCGGTGGCTGGTTCACCCCTGCACTCTATGCCCAGCGTGTGATTCTCCATGGAACAAAAGGTCCTGTTACCGGAGTGCTTGGTGGAAAGCCTCCCCATATGATGTCCGATGAAGACAGGAAGAAGACCCTGAAGCCGGAAGATCTCTTCATCGATATTGGTGTTACATCGGCTAAAGAAGCAGCAGAACTCGGAATCGAGATCGGATGTCCGATCACTATCGATCGGGAGCTCAGGGAGCTTGCAGGCAGCAGGATCACCGGGAAGGCATTCGATGATCGGGTCGGTGTTGCAATGATCATCGAGACGCTGAAGCAGCTTGAGACTGAACATACGGTCTATGCAGTCTTTACAGTCCAGGAAGAGGTGGGGCTGAAAGGTGCAAAGACAAGTGCCTATGCAATCAACCCGGACTGCGCCATAGCAATAGACGTCACTATCCCTGGCGATCATCCTGGTATTGAAAAGAAAGATGCGAGTATCGAGATGGGCCAGGGTCCTGTTATCATTCTTGTTTCTGCCAGCGGGAGAGGTTTGTTATCTGATCAGACAATGGTCCGGTGGTTGAGGAGCACAGCCGATGCATCCGGCATTCCATACCAGATTGAAGTTGGAACAGGAGGCAATACCGATGCGACTATCATTCATCTTGAACAGGGTGGTATCCCAAGTGTCCCGTTCTCGATTCCTGCCCGCTATATCCACTCCCCGGTTGAGGTGGTGGATATGCAGGATATCAGGGATGGGATCAGAATCCTTTCAGCGGCATTAAAAACACAGCCATAAGAGGAATAATCTCTCTTTTTTTCGAAAAAAATTGTTGAGATTATCAGGATAACCCGATAATCTCTCTGTGGGTATCAATTTATTATTCTGATACTTCGTCTTCGGACTCCGCATCACCGAACCTTATCGGCTTCATGGAGGGGAAGAGGATCACTTCCTTGATCGAGTTCTGCCCGGTTGCGAGCATCACAAGCCGGTCGATCCCAATCCCGACTCCGCCTGTCGGGGGCATGCCGTACCCAAGCGCATTGATAAAATCATAATCGATCATCTGTGCTTCGAGATCGCCACGCTGGCGTTTGGCATCCTGTTCTTCGAATCTCGCCTTCTGATCGAGTGGATCATTCAGCTCGGAGAAGCCATTTGCAATCTCCATGCCTGCGATAAAGAGTTCAAAACGCTCGGTGAAGCCGGGTTTTGTCCGGTGCTTCTTGGCAAGCGGCGAGTTTTCAATCGGGAAGTCATAGATGAATGTTGGCTGGATCAGCGTTGGTTCGACATAATGCTCAAAGAAGAGCACAAGGAATTCACCCGGAGTTGCAGCCTTCTCCCAGCCGTCGATCCTCTCTTTCTCAGCAAGCTCCCTGAGCTCTTCAACCGTCTGGGCATGGATATCAATCCCGGCTGCATCAAGCACCGCTTCTTCCATGGATATCCGGCTCCATGGTGTGGAATAGTTGATTGGCTCCCCTTCAAAGACAACTTCAGATGTTCCGGCAGCCTCATCGATTATACCTGATATAAGATCCTCGGTGAGGGTCATCATATCATTGTAATCTGCATAGGCAGAATAGATCTCAACCATCGTGAACTCGGGATTATGATGGGTATCGATATCCTCGTTCCTGAAGTTCTTTGCAATCTCAAAGACCTTCTCAAACCCTCCGACTATCAACCGTTTCAGGTACAGTTCAGGGGCAATCCTGAGGTAGAGTTTCTGATCGAGATAGTTGTGGTAGGTGGTAAACGGCCGGGCATTTGCGCCCCCATAAATCGGCTGGATAGTCGGGGTCTCAAATTCCATAAATCCGTTGCCAGAGAGATCTGATCTGAGCTTGCTGATGATTCTGCTCCGGGTTTTAAAAATTGACCTTGCCTCATCGTTTGTGATGAGATCGAGGTATCGCTGGCGGTATCTCGTCTCCACGTTTGTCAGACCATGGTACTTTTCAGGAAGTGGACAGATTGCCTTTGAAAGAAGGGTGATCTCATCAACCCAGATGCTGATCTCGCCAACCTTTGTCCTGAAGATATGCCCCCTGACACCGACGATGTCCCCGACATCAATATTTTTTGCAAAAAAGGTAAACGCGTCATCACCAAGATCATTTTTCCGGATATAAAGCTGAATCCTTCCGCTTTCATCTCCGAGATCGGCAAAGACAGTCTTCCCATGTGATCGTTTGGTATAGAGCCTGCCTGCAACAGATACTGCCTCTTCACTTTTATCATGTGAGATCTCTGAGAATCTGTCTTTTATCTCCGCTGCATGATCTTTTCTTGCATATTCCCAGGGATAGACCAGGATCCCGCTCTCCTGCAGTTCCTTGAGTTTATCCACTTTCTGTTCATCAAAATTCAGGCCGGGCGTCTCAGTCATGGAAAATCGTCCTCTGTGATACGGATTGCACTCGCTATTCAACCCGATGGTATTTACCCAATATAATCGCATGGAGAAGTATTAAGGTGTGAGGGTGGGCTTCATCCTCACGTGTACAAGAAAAGATTACCTGGATTTTGCCTGCACCCTCGGCTCAATGATCGACCAGATCATCTCTGCCAGTTCGCGGACATTCTTTGTCTGGATATAGATCTCGCCAGGTCCGGTGATCTCTGTGACAAGCCCCTCACCTGAGAGGAGAGTTTCTTTCAGCCCACCAAACTTAGTCACGCGGTACTGGCAGGTATCGCTGAAGGCAACAAGATGGAAATTATCCACAATCATCTTTTCACCATCTTTCAGCAGATGCTTGTCAATTGCTCCAAACGTATTAATAAAGAGCGTTCCCTCTCCGGATACCTTGATCATCAACAGTCCCTGCCCAAAGAGACCTTTTGTGAATCCCTCCCACTTCATATCAAGATCCACACCTTCGGTGGCGGCGAGATAGGATGATTTCTGGACGATAAAACCATTTCCGGGCGCGATCCCAAGGGTCTCCACATCTCCAAGTGGTGCTGCACTAAAGGCGGCTTCGGCGGGTTCACTACCGGCAGTATAATCAGTAACAAAGAAGCTCTGCCCGCCAAGGAGGGAAAGCCCGATTGATCCGAGCAGGCTCTTCTCGCGCTTCCTCGTCGATACAGTGATCGAGGGATGCATATATGTCATCGCACCGGCTTCTGCTGTGATCTTCTCACCGGGACTTAAAGTTACCACAAG
>NZ_JARVGN010000340.1 GCF_029762515.1 Methanocalculus sp.
GTGCCATGGGTGGGGGGATGATCGGTATGTTCCTCGATTTTCCTGAAGCCTTAATCGGTGCTTATGTGGTTCAGATCCTGGTGATCATCTGTTTCTCCAATGTCATAGTCGGGCAGCTCGCGGTGGGCGGAGATCGAACCATTGCATACCCCTTTATTGCAATACTGTTTGTCATCACCGGAATGCTCTTCCTTGCAATCCCACCGGTTGTCGATATGTTCTTCAGTATGGAAGGACTTGTTTCAACAGGAGCAGGTGTTGTATGAAGGATTCAGTTCGGAGGATGCTCCTCTTTTTTGGGATCGTTGCAATTGGAGTAATACTCCTCTTCATCGATCTGCCGTTTCTCTATCTGGTAGTAATCGTCTCAATATTTGGCATATTCTTACTCTTTGTCACAGGAGCTCTCTCCCTGAAGAGCCTGAGAAGAGAGAGGGATAAAACAGAAGAGCCTGCCACGCAGGAAAGACCGACATTTGGCGAGAGATTTGCAGAAAAGGCACCATCATTCTATAATCTCTACAAAAAACTTAACCGTGGAGGAGGGAAGCCAAAGGAGAAGAAAGAGAAGAAGGAGGGGGGCCTTTTTGGCAGGAAAAAGAAGGATGATAAGGAAAAAGCAATACCTGCCTCCTCATCCGGTGCGATCAAAGCCACTATTGGCGAATCAATTGACGACGAACTTGAAGAAGACGATCTCTTCGGCGACATCAACCTGGATGATCTGGATGATGAGGGTCTTGATGATTTCGGAGATAATGGTGCGGTCATTGACATGGGGCAGGATGACGCATACATGGCAGATGACGTCGCCTCAATCCTTGCCCAGGCCGGGGATCTGGATGATGATCTCCCGGAGGGGGGCTTCGATCAGCCGGTGGACGCCCCGATTGATGATTCTTTTGGCGACTCTCTGGGTGATGATCTCCTCTCGGCTGACGGGGATCTCGACGCAATTGATCTTGATGAATTAGAGACAGGCGATGAAGAAGAATTGCCGGATGGATTTGAGGATCTGGATGAGATCGAGGATCCACTTGCTGACTCACCGATTGAGAAGGAAGAAAGCTGGGAAGAGAAGAATAAGGATCAGTTCAGCTTTGGTGAATCTGCTGAAGCGATCAGTTCAAATGTAGGTTTTTCCGATTCGAAAGGGAAAGAGACAAAGAGCTCGTTCTTCTCCAAATCAGGTGGAGGGGGCATGGGGGAGAGCGATCTTCTCAGTGAGCTGAAGAGCGGCACAAAGAATATCAGGAAAAAACAGGATCTCAGCCTCGTCCGGGAGTTAAAGGATGCTGATGTCTCACCAAAGGAACTTGAAGAAGAATTATCCAATCTGCTCACTATATTAGGAGGAAAAAAGGATAATTGATCAATATCCGGTAGAAATGATGTGGATGGGGTGAAGAATCATGGTTAATGCACCGGTTAAGATACAGCATAATGATGAATGGATCAATTGCAAAATATCAATTGATGATGAGAAACTTGTCATACCCCCTCCGGCCAATATCACAATCCCCCTTAAACATATCGTGGATCTGGAAGAAAAAAAGAAGAACACCCTCACCATCATCAGAAAGGATGGTTCAGTCATCGATCTTGTCTCGGTTGAAAAGGTCAGATTTGTTCTGAAGCATAAAATTCTGATGAAATGCAGCGGATATCGGCTGATGGTGCAGTTCATGTCGCCTGCAATACGCGGAGGCGTGCTTCTGACAAACGCCGCCTGGGAGAAAGGTGCCATTATCGTCTTAAAAACCGGTATCTGGTGTATCACCCAGAACAAACAGATCTGTATTCAGATCGATGATGTCACAAACATTGAGCTCACTAAAAGGGAAGTCAGTGAGAAGCCGACAGATGTCGTCAGGATCGATCACCTCGAGCACCACGATGTCGTATCAAGTTTCATCCTCACCCAGATCTCAACCCTCCAGATCCTCCACAATTTCCTTCAGGAAGCAACTGCTGGCATTAAGATGGAAGGAACCGAACTGGGTGCAATGGATCAGCAGATTGCCATGCTCGTCTATTCAGGAATGGATTCCTCCTCGATTCAGAATATGCTCCAGATTCAGTTCAAAGAGATCGATCACGTCTATGATAAGTTGATCAACCTTAATATGGCAGAAGTAAAAGAGATACGAAGAGAAGTTCAGCTCACTGCAAAAGGTGTCCGGTATATCACTGATGCAACCAAATCCGGGGCAAACTGATTTGTGATAAACCCTGGCAGGACAAAACTCTAAATATCGTCCCACACACATATCTGGATGGATGCTGAATGGGTAGAATACTGATTGTTGATGATACGCTGTTTATGAGAACCCTTCTCAAAAACATTCTTTTCTCCGGGGGCCATGAGATTGTTGGTGAAGCCGGAGACGGAGCGGAAGCTGTTGAAAAGTACCAGGCTTTGAAACCTGACCTTGTTACAATGGATGTTGTGATGCCGAAGATGAACGGTATCGAAGCACTCAAGGAGATCAAAAAATTTGATCCCGGTGCAAAAGTCG
>NZ_JARVGN010000341.1 GCF_029762515.1 Methanocalculus sp.
CCGATCACCGGCGCACCCCTGCACGAAGGTCATCGGCGCAAGCACCCGGGGCATATTGCAGCATAATGCCAGAAAACAAGCAGATAACAAACACACGAACGATACCACCCATAGCCCTTCCGTGTACCCCGCCGGGCGCATAAGGCAGATCTGCACAGGGGCCGAAAGTGAATCGCCGGGATCGGATCCTCCCTGATTACTTTCACATCACGCGTCCCGGATCCGTATATACCACCCCGTGCAGACCGTCTTGGTATGTTCCGAAAAACCCTCATGGGGGACCAGACCGTGTTCCAGAACACCCAGGTGTTCGACACCAATTTCGTGCCCGAACAACTCATGCACCGCGACACGCAGATGGCCGAACTGGCATTCCAGTTGTTGCCCGGGATGCGGGGCAACCGCCCGCTCAACACCATCATCCGGGGCCTGCCCGGCACCGGCAAGACCACCAGCGTGCAGGCGCTCTTTGCCCAAGTCAGGGAGAACACCCAGAAACTCATGCCATTGAAGATCAACTGCGCCCTCGCCTCGACGAAATTCAACGTCCTCGCTGCCATGTACCAGAAACTCTCGGGTCAGGACCCACCGGAGACCGGCACCTCCTTCAAAACCATGCTCAACGCCGTGGCCACGCTCATCCAGCAGAAGGAATGCTCGGTGGTTGTCTGCCTCGACGATGCCAACTACCTCGTCCACGAGCACACCCTCAACGACGTGCTCTACGTCCTGCTGCGCATGCACGAGATGTTCAACGACATCCGCCTGGGCGTCATCACCATCTGTAGCGACATGACCCTCGACCTCAAGGATGCCATGGACCCCCGGGTGCTCTCCACCTTCCTGCCCACCGAGATCTACTACCCGCCCTACGGCGAGGACGAGATGCGGGACATCCTCGCCCAGCGGGCAAAATACGGGTTCTACCCCGGGGTGCTCTCGCCGAAGATGCTCGATCTCGTGGTCGAGCGTGCGTTCGATACTGCCGATATCAGGGTGGGCATCGATCTCTTGTTCCGGGCGGGGATGATCGCCGAGCGCCACGCCCGCGCCGAGATCACCAGCGACGATATCGAGCAGGCCTTCGACACGGCACGGTTCCTCCACCTGGACAGCGCAGTGTCCGCCCTCAAGGAGGACGAGCGATTCCTGCTGAAACAGATCGCCGAACTGACACGGGAAGGAACGGACCTGACCATGAAGACGGTGTACGACGCGATCAAGGATTCGATGATCCTCGGCTACTCGAGGTTCACGCAGTGCGTGCAGAAATTCGAAACCATGCGCCTGCTGGATGTGTCGTACCTGCAGGGCCGAGGGAAGTCGCGGGTGATTTCGCTGCGCTATGATCCAGGGAGGGTGATTGAGGTGTGTGGGTGAGAGCTATCGACCTTAGCTACTTATTTTTCAGAATATGAATGATCAGGAGATTCAAAATGAATGTAAAGGCATAAAAATACTGATACAAATCTATTTCTTGAGGAAGAATCCTTGAAATCAATTTTTGTAAGCTCGACCTATGGGGATCTGAAACAAGAGAGGGATATAGCGATAAAAGCTATAGATTCCCTTGAATCAGCAAAAGCTATTGCAATGGAAAGATTTCCAGCAGATCCAAATCCTCCAAAAGAAGTATGCTTATCGGAATTGCGTAATTGTGATGCAATTGTTTTAATTTTTGGTTTCGCATATGGATCGGTTGACGCTGACGAAGAAATATCGATTACCGAAATTGAATACAATGAAGCTAAGAACAATAACATTCCAGTTTTTGTATTTATAAAACAAAATTCTGAAGGAAAATGGGAAACTAATGAAGAATCAGACGATATTAAGGAGAAAATAAAGCATTTCAAAGGACGTATAGAGAGTGAGAGATGGCGAGAGACATTTCAGACACCATATGAGTTAGCATGGAAAATTTCAATGACGCTTCATAATTATGAAGCCGAAAATGGAGAGATTGGAATAAAAAATCCACAGTTTTTCAAGGGAGAAGAATTTTTTAGATCATGTTCAAGAGATAACGTATTATTTAGTCACATTCATCCACTCATTGGAAGACAGAAAATATTTCAGGACATTTGCGATTTTCTTAATTCAGATAAACAGATCTTACTTATTCATGGCAGAGGAGGAATTGGGAAAAGTAAAATACTATTTGAATTTTATAAAAAAATTATCGATGAATCAGAGTATAAACTTTGGTTTCTTCGGGACAATGCACAATTCACAGCTGATTCATTCAGACAAATACCGAAGAATAAAAGAAATGTAATTATTGTTGACGATGCTCATCGGCAGAATAATTTAGCTGATCTTCTCAATATTATTAGTGATAATCGTCAAAATATTAAGCTAATTTTATCCTCAAGAAATTATGGCGTAAATTATCTAAAATCACAAGCAATAAGAAGTGGCTTTGAACCGTGCGAGATTGATACTCTTCCTGAATTAGATACACTAAAAAGAGAAGAGATGGAAGAACTTGCAGATTCTCTTCTTGATACAG
>NZ_JARVGN010000342.1 GCF_029762515.1 Methanocalculus sp.
CGACCACCCGGAGATAGGGATCGTCAGGAGACAGCCGCTCTACAGCCTTATCGGCGATCAGACGATTGCAGACCTGATGAACCGGCCCGAGCTGTTCACGGAGATCTGGGATCAGTGCCTGCGAGACTGAGCGCGGGCAGCCGCTTATGAGCACTCTTCTTTACCAGTGAAAATACCCGCTCCTGGATCTCATTTTCAGCTTTCCAGTGATTCCCTTCAAGGAATTCGAGTGCAGAATCAAGCTCTGCATATGAGATCCCAATCTCTTTCTCATCACTCTGGCCCTGCCAGAGACCGGCAGACGGCTCCTTCTTCATAATTGCATCAGGTATCCCCAGCTCTTCTCCCAGAAGATAGACTTCTTTTTTAAAAAGATGAAGAATTGGCTGGAGATCTGCTGCATTATCTCCCCATTTGGTACAGTATCCGATGAAATACTCTGTTTTATTTGAGGTGCCAATGACAAGACAATTCCTGAGATTTGCCTGGAAGTACAATATTGCCATCCGTGTCCGTGCCATCAGGTTACCAGTGAGGTGCGGCTTGTCGACAAAGCCGTCCATCCGGCGGTATGCCTCGATGATACCATCAATCGGGATGATCTGAAGTGCAACTGCAAGCCTGTCACAGAGTTCCCGGACATCCCTTTCATCTGCCGAAGGCGTAGTTGCAGAAGGGAGGAAGAATGCGAATACGCGCTCACTGCCGACAGCTGCTGTCGCCAGAGCGGCAACCACCGCTGAGTCGATCCCGCCTGATATTCCAAGAACCACTCCGTCTGCTCCCGAAGACCAGATCCCCTGCCTGATGAGGTTCTCGACCCGTGTCTTTTCACAGCCGATATCACACTGCATGATGATCAGGGATAGGTTGTACTCCGATACTACTGTTTGGTATCGGGTATGCAGGATCGAATCCTTTTGCCGATATGGTACACTGCATAGAGTGTTGAGGGGTGGCGTGCGGTATATGCTCCGAGAACTGCCTGGATATCCACGCCGCTTTCGTCTCTTTCCTCCCGCTCATCAAAAACCCAGTCAGAATGGAGGGCGGCATAGAGCCGGACCTCATGTGCCGGAATGGTTTCAAGAGGATAGATCCAGCGAATCTCCTCTGTTCCGGATTTGGATCCAAGAGATCTGATATCTCCCGATATAAATGCCCTGAAGACAGCTTCAGCCTCATCATCAAGGGTCTTTCCACTGGCAACAGCTCTGATCCCCGCACCTGATGCACATGCTGCAATATCCTCTTCTATTGTATGCTCAGGATTTCTCTTTTCGATCTGAAGGAAAACCCCCGCAGACGCAGCGATCTCTTCTGCACTTCTGCGAGCAACGCCTGCGCCATTATCGATATGAAGGGCATCCAGTTTGATATCACGTCTCTTCTCAGTGAGTTTCAGAAGGATCGAAAGGACAGTGGCGGATGCGTATCCTCCGCTCAGGGCAACGCAGATCCGATCCCCTGATCGGAGCCAACGGTTCCTGCGGATCTCCCGTTTTGCCTTTGCCTCCAGATCACGGATGAAGTGATCCCGGCAGAGTATCTGTCCTGAATAGCGCTGGCTGATGATTGCATCATTCCTGCACTTTGTACAGCGCAGATCGCCATCCCTGATCATAGCCTTCGATCACACCCTTATTAGATTGATGTATCTCATCACCAGTAAATACAATCGTATGGAATCTGCCTCCTAACCTGACAGGATCGAATGGGATTCGAAGATGCCCTGTCATCGGGAAGACAGGGCAGCAGGTATCATGATATTTTTCATCTCAGCAATCCAATAATAAGTACAATGCCACCCTCTGCCGATATAGTGCGGGATCTCCACAAGTACGAATACACGATCCTCTATGCAATAGAACGTCTCATGAAACGATACCGGTGGGTTCCTTTTGATGATCTGAAACGGATCACCCGCCTCTCGAAGAATGAACTTGAATATCGGCTGGGTGAACTGATGGAGAAAGATCTCATCAGCTACAATGCCGTCCCCTACCCCGGGTATGGGCTCGTCTTTGCGGGATATGACTGCCTTGCCCTCCATACCCTTGCGGGTAGAAAAACGATCTCGGCACTTGGCTCCCTCATCGGGGTGGGGAAAGAGTCCGAGGTGTACGAAGCCCTTGGCCTTGGGGTGATCGTCCTGAAGTTCCACCGGGTTGGCCAGCACTCATTCCAGTCGGTCAGGTTGAAACGGGACTATATGACAGATAATTCCCACTGCCCCTGGATCTTTGCCTCTACCCTCTCTGCAGAGCAGGAGTACGAAGCATTGTTACGTCTCACCGGAAAGGTCAGGGTGCCTGTTCCAATTGACAGGAGCAGAAACACGATAGCCATCTCCTATATCCCTGGTGTGAACCTGAACCAGTGCACCCTGGCAGATCCCCGTCCTGTCTATGAGGAACTGATTAGCGAGATGCAGAAGACCTACTCGATGGGAATCATCCATGCTGATTTCTCCGAATACAATGTAATGGTGAATGAAGACCATTGCTGGAT
>NZ_JARVGN010000343.1 GCF_029762515.1 Methanocalculus sp.
TTCCATCGCGACGGGGCGCAATCTCTCTTCGCCTACGGATATGATGAAGATTCGGGGCATTACCACAATGGGGCATATAAGAATTATGCACTCACAGAACTCATCCGTTGGGCACAGGTATACAGCCATTACTTTGGCACAAACGTCTTCGATCAGTACCCAGCACTCAAGCGTGGTTTGACCGCCGAGGTGTGGGATTCGTTGCCCAACCACTACAGCAGCAACAGCGTGACCAACGGAAATGTGAAGTATTGGTATCATATGGGGATTGTAAACCTGCTCGATGATGAGTGGCGCAATTATGTATTGAACCACGTGGACATCATCTCATCGTCAAGTGCGCTCCCCTATTCGCGCTCGCTCGGGTTGCCTCCCGCGGACTGGTTCCTCTATTTGGTAGAGGAAGATTACAGCGCCGTGGAGCGGAAATATCCCGATTGGACGAGTTACCTCGGCGAGAACTACGACTTTCAAGTCTTTCGGGGGAGCTGGAACCATGATTCAGACTGGTTGTCGTTGGTAACGGCAAATACCGCTACCGGGAGTAATCGGGACAATGGTCATCATGATCAGCTCGGCATCGAATACTACAGCAGGGGGGATCTGTTGCTTGCCGATGCGAGCGAAAACAAAAACGTGCTAGATAGATACTACGGATACAATCCTATGAACCACAATGTGGTTGAATTCGAAGATCCCCGGACACCATTTCCGGTATCAGGAAACACAAAAACAGAATGCCGCGGCATCTTCAAAGGCAACAGTGCCGGGATCGCTACCAAGATTGTGTCGAATAATCTCGTTGAAACTCCATGGATGGAAATGCTTATTTCAAACGTGAAAGTGTCCGAGGTTGTCGACGACACAAAGGGTTCGGCGTATTCGAAGGATCTGTCAAGTCCCATCGATTACAGCAGGGCGATCCTGTATCCATTCAAGGAGTACTTTGTGGTTATCGACAGGCTTGAAGGAACCCAGTCGTGGATTTACAGAAACGTCTTTAGACCGACGAGTCTCAGCATCACCCCCTCTACTGGAAATGACGAGGTCAATGTTGGTCATGTGAATGGAAACCTCTTGTTTGATGATACATCGTATGACTGGCTTTCGCTGCCGTATAATGTCGAAACGGCAACGGGGATCGTAACTAACCATTTCAATTGGCAAACAACGAATCCATATAATGATGATGTCCATTTCCATCTCTACACAGCACCGGCATCGGAAATCCATATTTCAAAACGCGTTGGAAGAATTGCGGGGTATAATCGCGAAAGTGAGGTGTTCAGCCCCACCATCCACTTCAGGACACAACCTACACCGGATCTATTTCGAGTAACGGTTTTACTATCTCGCTATGACAGCGAAGAGGAGAAAGAAGCTGAGGAAATTGCAGTGACAGGTAGTGGAAATGCGATAAAAGTTGCATCCACCGAATACGTCGATTATGCTTACGCCGGGAAGGGCACGTCCACATTCGAATCATTTGCCACAGATGCGGACATTGCACATATGCGAATGCTCAATAGTACTGATTTCCTCTCCCTCACCCTGATAGAAGGTACATTCTTGAGAGAGAGTGCAGTTACGATCCTGCAGGCATCAGGGAATATGGACTTTGTGACACTTTATAGGGAAGAAATGAAAACAAGACTCAATCTGGAAAGTGATTCCAGTATAACAATAGCACTTGACAATGATGGACTCGGAGTTGCTGAGGTGCTCAAGGATGGAGCCACATTCTCAGACTGGTCATTGGGTGAGAATGGTAATGTCTTGATTATTAACGCGGCTTCAGGAGAACATAACTACGAAATACACCACACCGAAGGCACTCCCTCGACCCCCACCAGGGGGGACCTTAATAATAATGGCGAGGTAGATATCGGTGATGTCATGATTGTTCAGTATATGGCTGCCGGTTTGATAGAAGAAGATCTACATGCAGATTTCAATGAGAATGGATATATTGATGTTGGCGATGCAGCAAAAATAAATTATTTCTACTTAGGATTGATTGAGGAATTATGAACATTCAATTGTGATGAAATACTCAAGATAGCATCAGAGGGTCATCCCCCTATTTTTATCAGTGTAAACGAGATAAAAACGCGTTTGAATTTCTTTATCGTTTCATTTTTCAGCATATCTTCTATCATGTTTTTGAAAATATTAACTGATACATCCTCTCCCTTCTCAAGAGATCTATCCGTAACAAGAATTTTCACTGACATATAAAGAGCGTCGAGATACGTATTCCGCCTCTTTGGTAAATGATCTGCCATTATAAATCAGAGTAATTTTAAACTCCAGAACTAAAGCTTGATAGGCAATAGGATGATGGAAAAAGATTGCTACAGGGATAATTATCAAATAATCAGGATTGCCGTTATTGTTGCAACGGTGCTTGGAGTGGGTACGGTCGCTTTTTTCCTTATTATTGCCGACGAGCCATACACAGCACTATATGTTAAGCCTGATCCTGCCCTCTACACCATCGACAAT
>NZ_JARVGN010000344.1 GCF_029762515.1 Methanocalculus sp.
CATTATAGGTGGTGGTATAGGGGTACGTCTGTCCCTCCACCGGTGCATACATCGTCACGTTCAGGGTGGCGAAGACTGCGATCACACCGATGAGGAGGATCAGGATGAGCACGCCGATGATCTTCAGCTTATTGCTCTTCTTCTTCTTCTCAGGCTTATCCATATACCGGATCTCATGGATCGTCTCCTTCTCATGTCTGACCGTTGGTTCCGGAGCGGGTTTTGGTTTTTCTTCCGCAGCGGGTGCCTGGGTGCTGACAGGAGTAGTCAGGGGATCCTGAGTCACCTCCGGTTCATTTGTCTTCTTTTCATCATCTGTCATAGTGTATCACACACATGTGAAAAGAGGCGATCAAAATATTTAAAAGATATGGGTAATGGCAGTATCTGCAATCAATGATAATTGAGTGGCATATATGCGGTCAATGACCGCTATCTCTTCACAAATGGGACAAATGCAAGCACCAGATGTAAAATCGATCGTATCCGGATACGGACCCGGACATTCGCCGACCATCCCGCATATGCAAAATCAGGGGTAACATTGAGGTGAATCCGGGTTGTCCGGAGTGCACCCCGGAGGGCAGCAGCCCAGCCGTAGAGCTTCCCCGTCTCACCGGCATCGCCTGTTCCGATCCTGCCGGAGATCCAGACCGAGTTGATTGAGATTGGAAGCTTTAAGAGGGCAGAGAGGGGAAAACCGGTTTTTCCCTCTGCTTCCTTCAGAATGTCGCTGCCTTCATCATCTTCCCCATCTGCTGCCTGCTCCTCCTCTTCACCTGTTGTCTCCTCTGCCTCTTCCGGGATGATATACGTGTACACGAGCCTCTCAAAGAGCCGGAGCTCAAGAGTCCGTTTTGGGAGGAGGAGGAGGGTGATCGGGCCGAGGCCCCCCCCGGCATACCATCCATCAGGGCTGATCGATCCGGTCAGGGTGATACAGAACGAGATCAGGATGAGTGTTGCTCCCCCTCCGATGCATGCGAATGCGAGGAGTATGGGGTAGAAATCCATTCACTCTTTCTTGGATCCCCGGATCGCCTCGATCACCGAGGGGAGGGATTCTGCGGCAGTCGAGATCGCCTGTGCGACCTCACCCTTCTTTCCCAGAGTAAAGATCTGGATTCCCTCAGGTCCCGGAATGTCCTGGTGAATGACCATCACCGCTACCGGGGTGACGCCCGCTCCTGCACCTCCGCCGGAACCAACACCATCTTCGGCTTTCCCTTCCCCTCCGCCAAATCCAAATCCAACTGAAGAGATGGTGAAGATCGAGCGGTTCCCCGAGATGATCGGATTTGATACCAGGATGTCCGAGGAGACCATCGTCCTGAGGTGCTCCAGGATTGCATCAAAGACATTTCTCTCTGTCATGGTAGTGAAGTATAACCAGGTGATTATTAAGGATGTGTGTCAGTCTATTGGACAAATGTGATCAACAATGTATAAATATATACAGAACTTACCAGAGTATATGCAAACAGAAGTACACAAGACGGTGATGCCATCGGACTGGCAGCCGCCGCACCCGGATTGTTCCTCCCGATAAAGGAAGCAGATCCGGTTGCGGTCTACCGGGCGCTTGCCGATGGCCCCGGTTATATTCTCGAATTCCCCGGCCTTCCGGTAATGGTCGGGATTGGATCTGAAGTACTGGATTGTCCGGGTGATCCTTGTGATACTCTCAGGGCAATGGCAGCCGATCCCCCCTTCTCCCCTGTTGGATATCTCAGGTACGAAGGAGGGGGCAGGTTCCTCTCATGCCGTGATGCCGTCTCAATCGATCGAAACGGGATCACGCTCTTCTCACGTGATATGGACGAAGAGGCAAAAAGCAGGATCCAGATGATGGCCGAAGCCCTTCTATCGCGTGATCTCTTCTCTCCTCCACCATCACCAGGTGATCTACCAACAGATTCGAGCACCACGATGGAGCGCCCTCTCTTTACAGATGGCGTCAGGCAGCTCAAATCCCATATCGTTGATGGCGACTGCTACCAGGCGGTCCTCTCCAGAAAGATCCAGTTGCCGTTCAGAGGAGATCCCCTCAGGATTTATTCCGCTCTCCGGTCACAGAACCCCACCTGTTATGGGTATTACCTTGATTTCGGTGACGAACAGGTGGCAGGAGAGAGCCCGGAGATGCTGGTTGCAGCCAGCGGGAGCACCCTCACCACCGTCCCGATTGCAGGTACACGGCCGCGGGGCTGCAACCCGGATGAGGATGAAGCGCTCGCAGCAGATCTGCTTGCCGACAAAAAAGAGCGGTCAGAACATCTTATGCTCGTTGACCTTGCACGGAACGATATCGGGAGGGTCGCAGCGTTTGGATCTGTCTCTGTTCCCCGGTATGCGGAGGTGGCGAAGTACCAAAAAGTCCAGCATATCGTATCAACGGTGACGGCAGAGGCAGCTCCCGGAGCTGATGGCTATGATGCGCTCCGCTCCTGTTTTCCCGCAGGCACTGTAACGGGAGCCCCGAAGAAGCGTGCAATGGAGC
>NZ_JARVGN010000345.1 GCF_029762515.1 Methanocalculus sp.
GTCAATTATGAAAATTCTTCCGGTTACAGCAGAAAAACTTACCCTTCTGATTACTCCTGAATGGAAGAATGAGGTCTTCAGGCGGGTTGCAGCAGCTGAAGATCGGAGATCGGTAACAAAAGAGCTGATGAAGGATGAATCGATGAGAAAGCGTGGAAAAGAGGCGGCAAATGCTGTTCCACAGGTGATTAAGCTGATCCACAGCCTCCCCCCGGCACTTGTCGACCAGATCTCAACACGTGCACCTGATGAGCATGCAATCTTTTCACAGGCGGCGTCTTTCATCGAAAAAGAGTTCTCGGTAAAGGTGGAAATCCTCCATGCAGATGGGAGCGGCCATCCAAAGGCAGGAGTGGCACTCCCCTTCAAGCCTGCAATAGTGATAGAGTAAAAAAAACCTACTCTTCTTTTGGTTTTGCCCGCTTTACTCGTTCTTTTGTCGAAAATCCGGTGAGGAGATCGAGGTAATGTCGGAATTTCTTATTGGAGTCGAGGATATCCTCATCACCTGCTGTGATATCTGACTCGGTATCGACAAATGCCGTCTTGTTCTTCTCACCCGGCCAGACCTCCAGCCGCTTGATCGCCTTAAAAGAGATGATGTAATGCCCGTCTTTTTCTTCTGGCTCAACACCGAAGATCTCAATGAGCCCCTTTGCCATCCGTTCTTCAAGGTCTTTTGTCTGCCCTCTTTTGACTGGATATTCCTGCATAGTATTAATGTAGGAGGGGCGTCTATGTAATTTTAATGTCCAATGAAACGAGTGATCTGAAGATCATCTCAAGCGATCTCAAGGAGAAGGGAGCGGTTGTGATGATGGGGTTCCCCGGTTCCGGGCTTGTCGGGAGCATCGCCCTGCAGTACCTGGTGGATCAGATGGAATTTACCCATATCGGCGATATAACCAGCCGGTTCTTTCCCCCGATGTCGATGATGCAGAAGGGGGTTATTCATGCAGCGGTCCGTATCTATGAGAAGGAAGGATTTGCTGCACTTGTTGCGGATATTCCCATTCACCCTGCAATCTGTTATGAGGTGGCAAATGGTATCCTCGACTGGCTGGAAGATTATGATGTGAAGGAGATCGTCACCATCGCCGGTATTGTGACCAATGAGGCCGAAAAGAGGGTTTTTGGTGTGGCAAGCGATGAGGAAGCCGTCTCGAAGATCTCGGATCATACGATCATCCTCCCGATGGGTAGTATCTCAGGGATTGCATCAAGCCTCCTGACGGAATGCAAACTGCGGAAGATCCCCTGTATCGGTCTCCTGGGTGAGACGGTGAATAATCCTGATCCGCGGGCGGCTGTCTCTGCGATCAATGTATTGAATGACCTCTACTCCTTAAACCTGGATACTGCACCACTCCTGGAACAGGCAGAGGAGATCGAGATGACGATGCAGCGGCTCGCTGAGGAAGTACAGGGATCGGAGGTGCCGCAACAGAAGAAGGAAAACCTTCCGATGTACGGGTGATCACAATGATGGTAGCAGCATTAACAGGCATATCCTCACAGGTAATAGCAGATCTCAAACTTGGCAGACCCAGAACCATCGAACTTCAGAGCGCTCATAATATTATCACCCTTTCAGAAGTGCAGCCGGGGGATCCAATCTTCCTGACATCCGTTGCACCTGAAGATCTATCACCTGGGGATTCCGGCATCATCCTTGAGGTGCAGTTGATCTCTATCTCAATGAAACGGCTGATCGAATATTCGCATGCCAGTTTCTTCGAGGAGCGTGAGCGGACCTCGGCACGTGTCCAGCTGAGGTACTGTGGGACATCAATCGTTAAAGAAACAGGGGATCTTGGGTGTTGTAAGGCAGCCCGGGTGGATGTGGTGAAGTGCACCTGTTTCCACGCGGTCTGATCTCCTCTTATTTTTTCAGCTGATTAATACAGAATCCGACATTCTCCCCGAATCTGCGGATGGTGTCCATCCCTTCGGTATCATCCTGCACCTCGCCCTTCTCTTTTCCAAAGGCCATGTTCCAGTAGGTGGATCCACAGACGATCATATCATTGATCAGGTAGAACATCAGGAGTTCCTGGATGGTTGCGGTATGGCCGCCTCTCCGCGCAACAGCAATCGGTCCTCCGACCATCCGCGAGAGGAACTGGTCATTTCCACGTGAGACCATCCCGATCCTCTGGAGTGCCGACATCAGCTCCCCGCGGGCGGTTCCGAAGTAGACCGGTGTTCCGACGATTAAGCCGTCTGCTGATCTTATCGTTTCAATCATCTCGTTGATCCCGTCATCAATTGCGCATCTTCCGGTCTTTTTGCAGGAATAACAGGCGATACATGATGCGATCTGTTTTCCCCTGAGGCTGATATCCTCTGTCTCAACCCCTTCTGCACCCAGTGCTTTTTTGCATTCTTCAAGTGCGAGTTCGGTGTTTCCCCCTTCCCGGGGGCTTGCGTTGATGAGTACAACTCGTGCCATGATGCTCTTCTGGTTGACCCGGCAGATAAAAAAG
>NZ_JARVGN010000346.1 GCF_029762515.1 Methanocalculus sp.
TTGGATCGACAAACTGCGAGGGTATGAGTGCAGTTGCGCGTGTTGCAGAAAAAGGAGGGGCAGTCCTTGACAACTGTGCCTCGATCTGCCATGGACCTTCGTTCCTTGCCATCTTCGACAACGGCTATCCAAGCTGTACACTCGGAGAAGCGAAGAACAGGGCTGATGTGGTCGTATTCTGGGGCTGCAATCCGATGCATGCCCACCCGCGCCACACCTCCAGATATTCAATATTCCCAAGGGGAACGTTTACTGCAAAGGGCCAGATGACCCGTACCATCATCAGCGTGGATCCAAGGGAGACTGATACGGCCAAACTGGCTGACCACCATCTGATGGTGAAGCAGGGTCATGATTATGATCTCTTTGATGCGTTCAGGACCGTAATCCGCGGACATGACATTCCTGATGAAGTTGCCGGAATCCCAAAGAAAAGAATTGTGGATGCGGCCAAAGTCATGAAAAACGCCCGTTTTGTCATGATCTTCTTCGGGATGGGATGTACCCATACCGATGGGAGAAATCATAATGTCGATATTGCAATCAGCCTGACCCGTGACCTGAATGCCCATACAAAGGCCTCGATTATGGCAATGCGTGGACATTACAACATTGCAGGACCCGGCCAGGTATGGTCATGGCAGTTTGGCTTCCCATATTGTATCGATCTCTCCAAGGGAACCCATGCACACATGAATCCGGGTGAGACAAGTTCGATTGACCTTGCAATGAGAGGGGAGGTAGACTGCTTTGTGAATGTCGGAACAGATGCAGGAGCACATTTCCCGATTCGAGCCGTCGAGCAGCTGAAGAAGCATCCGTTTATCACCGTCGATCCGAACATCTGCATGGCAAGTGAGATCTCTGATCTTCATATCCCTGTCCGGGTTGTCGGGGTAGAAGAGCCAGGAGTTGTCTACCGGATGGATAACGTTCCAATCCAGTTCAAGAAGGTCGTTGACGGACCCGAGGGAGTTCCAAGCGATGAAGAACTGTTCGACAGAGTCTATGAACGGATGTGCGAACTCACCGAGACCGAACCAATCTGGCTCCTTGCAAAAGATCATGCGAAGGCAGCAACCAATGCGGAGCAGTAAATATGGCGGAAATACTAATCAGGAATGGATTTGTTATTGATCCAACCCGCAACATCAATGGAGATGCAACAGATATCGCCATTAAGGATGGTCAGATTGTTGAGAGTGTTGGATCAAATGCAAAGGTCATTGATGCCAGTGGAAAGGTGGTAATGGCCGGTGGCGTGGATATCCACGCCCATGTTGCAGGACCAAAAGTGAATGTCGGCCGCCTGATGAGGCCTGAGGATAAACTCTTCAAGAGCCCTCATGCCCAGAAAAACTACCGTATGGAGAGTGGTTTTTCGATTCCAAGCACCTTTAAAACCGGGTATGACTATGCGAGGATGGGATATGCCTTCGTTATGGAGGCTGCAATGCCCCCGCTCCATTCACCTCACGTGCATGAGGAAATTCATGATACGCCAATTATCGATCAGGCAGCACTTCCGGTCTTTGCAAACAACTGGTTTGTGTTTGAATATCTGAGAAACGGCGAGATCGAGAATACCGCAGCCTATATTGCATGGCTTCTCAAGGCGACAAAAGGGTATGGAATAAAAGTCGTCAACCCCGGCGGCACAGCAGCATGGGCCTGGGGATTAAACTGCCTGACTCTTAACGATCCGGTACCGTACTTTGATATCACTCCGGCTGAGATCATCACCGGCCTGATGAAGACAAACGAGTATCTTGGATTGCCACATTCGATGCATATACACCAGAACGATCTTGGAAATCCCGGTAACTACGAGATTACCCTGGAGTCACTCCGTCTTGCAGAAGGGGTTGCGGCAAAGAATAACTTTGGACGCGACACTGTTATGCATTCCACCCACATCCAGTTCCATTCATATGGTGGAGACTCCTGGGGGACTTTCGAGTCGAAAGCCCGGGAAGTCATGGATTATGTCAACAAGCAGAAGAACATCAGCATTGATCTTGGCTGTGTGACACTTGATGAAACCACAACCATGACCGCCGACGGACCATTTGAGCACCACATCACCAATCTGAACCATCTGAAATGGGCAAATACCGATGTGGAGGTTGAGACTGCCGCCGGAGTTGTTCCCTATGTCTATGACAAGAACATCAAAGTAAGTGGCATCCAGTGGGCAATCGGCCTTGAGATGGGCTTGTATGCCGCTGATCCAATGCGGACATTCATCACCACTGATCATCCAAATGCCGGTCCCTTCACCCGTTATCCACGGATCATCAAATGGCTGATGAGCAAGCAGGCCAGGGAAGAGACCCTCGAATCATTCAAGTATACCGACAAGGTAATTGATGCCACAAACATCCATTCCATGGACAGGGAACTCTCACTCTTTGAGATAGCCCAGATGACAAGGGCAGGACCTGCGAAGGCACTCGGTCTCTCCAACATGTTCGGCGG
>NZ_JARVGN010000347.1 GCF_029762515.1 Methanocalculus sp.
GCCCGTTTTGGTGTGCAGCTTCAGCCAGCCTGTAGAAGGTTGGTAATGAGACGATAACATCGTTTAGAGCAAAGGCAATACCCATACACCCCTCTTCAAGAGCCATCCTGATGACATCACGTATTTTCAGAGCTTTATCTGAACTCCCAAGCGACTCGGCATGGCGAACAAGAATCTCAGAGACGCACCCCTGGCAGGTAAGGTTACAACCGACCGTACAGACCTGGAGAAATTTGCCTCCCGGGGAAAAATGAAGCAGCGGTAGTGTCTCAATACTGATTGGAGCAGCTGCAAGGAAGGAATCTGGATACCGCTCGACGATAGCAGAGCCATTGTTCGTATACATACTGCATCTGCCATATCCCCCTTCAGGGATCGAACACGCAACTTCACATAGAGTACAGCGCAATGAAACTCACTTCCTCATGATTATCCAGAAACCCGCCAGATCACGGCGGATCTCATAGTCAGCAACACCAGCAGCTTCAAGCGCCTTTGGGATCTTATCAGACTGCTGCATTTTCAACCGTTTTTCTGCATTCTTTTCCCATTTTGGATCAATTGAACGCATCTTCCGGAAGATCTCCTCTTTCAGAGCATCTGTTCCAAATCCTCCGCCAATAAATGTCCTTCCATTCGGGCGAAGGACCCGGTATATCTCCAAAAAGGCTTTATTTAGATCATTCCAGAAGAAGAGAGAGCCTCTGCTGATGATGATATCAACCGAAGAGTCTTCATAGGGAAGAGCGTGAACATCTCCATTCACAACCCTTACACATCCGGATAGCCCTGCCTCCTTAATATTCTCAGTTGCAATCGTGAGCATATCAGGGGAACTATCAACCGCATCAATTGCAAGATCACTCACTCTGGCAACCGCAATTGCAAGATGAGCAGGGCCACAGCCGAGATCGATACATGATCCACTGGTGATTTTGCAAACATCCATAATCTGATCGGCAATTATCGGGTAAATCGGTGCAAAAGGACCTTTTGCGATTGAATCCATCTTCTTTGCACCATCTGCATTAAACGGTTTATCTATTGACTCTGACATTAGATACATCCCAAAATATTTGTTAGGAGATGAGGGATCTCCCGTTTTCATACATCCATTCTTCCTTCCATAATCCTGTTGTGTAACGAAGATACTCTATGACAAAAAACCATCTATCGAAGCGGGGGGACCAGAAGGGTGTTCAACTGATCCTCAGAAAGCTCGTAATGATAGAACTTCAGATAGAACTCCTTCGTAAGCGCAGGCATATCCAGATCACTGAATATCTCAGGATAGAGAATTTTTGCGATCCAGGGAATGCCGATGATCCGGTTGATACCTGGTGGACGGTCAAACCAGGGGTATGGTGACTGGGGGACAAGATAGACCCGCTTGTTTTTGACCGCAGAAATCGACTGCCAGAGCGTATCGGAATAGACCGCTGCATAGAACGGGGGATCACTGACGATGATGACATCAGGATTCCATCTTGTCACCTGCTCCATTGAAACAGGCGTCTGGCCAACGCCAGGGAGGACATCACAGTCTGCGACATTGATCCCGCCTGCAACTTCAATCAATTCAGAGTGGAAAGAGCCGGTTGGATCGGTCATTAACCCTTTTGGACCTTCTGCATAATAGACCCGGACTCGCTCATCCTCCGGGATAACGGAGACACGATCTGTAACGGTTGATAATACCCTCGTATAGAACTCCACAAGCTCATCTGCCTTCTCTTCTTCACCCAGAAGTGTACCAAGGAAGATCAGCGCATTATCGTATCCCCGTGAATCTCTGGCATCCAGCACACCGACAACAGGAATATTACCAAATACCTGCTGATGTTCTTCGAGCACAGTTGCAAAATCGCCTATGCCTTCTCCTGCAATGATGATATCCGGGTTCATAGACATGAAGACCTCATAATTTCCGGTCTGCTTTCCAAACCACCCGCCAATGTTAGGAAGGCTTCGGAACTGATCTGAAATATACACTTCACCATTGATTTTATTTGGATTCATATTGATCCCGATCAGTTTCTCAGGTGCAAGTGCATACACAGCAAATGTGGTCATGGGAACGGTGCTGATGACCCGATCAATCTTCAACGGAACCTCCAGAGTTCGACCTGCCATATCCGTGATGATCTTTGTAGTACTTCCTCTCTGATCAGAAACGGTCTGGGCATCTGTACAACCACATGACAGGGTAGCCAGACAGATCATCATAAGAATTGTTGTTATTACTCCATATGATAGCGTTTTCTTCATAATTTCACCTATATTCACAGGAATTGCGATTCAATTTGTCAATCGGTTTCTCTTCATACTCTCACAATACTCATATCAGACGTATCCGGGTAAGCAGATGACAGCCATAACAGAAGATGATAAAGATCTTATCTCATCATCATCCCCCCGGCACAGGCAATCTCCTCTTGATTGTGCCTGCATATGGAGTGTATCTCATCATG
>NZ_JARVGN010000348.1 GCF_029762515.1 Methanocalculus sp.
CCGCATACCCGGCATTTATACCCTTTATCTTTCCCGGCCGAGGTCATTTTTTTGCCGCAGGACTCGCAGAGGGGGGCATCTGCAACCCGTATAGGGGGTGCAGAGATAACCTGGATCTTCTCAATATTCAGGGATCTCTTCTTGTAACTGCCACAGACATACACACGATCTCCCGGTGCAAGCGCCCGGATACTATCGCGGAACCCCTTTGTCGGCTCATATGCCATGCAGGTGAGATGATCTTTGCCATCAGTAATCTCAAGAGAGACATGGCCGCCGATCCCTGTTTTGGGAGGGGATGCAACAATGCCGGGAACAGAATAGGATCTCCCCTTTTCAAGGGTTCCAACCGATCCACGAAGCAGATGGGCATCGGTTCCCTGATTCGTCTCAAAGATCGCCTCAAGTACCGGAGCCTCGGAGATGACCAGATTCCTCGCCAGAGAGATCCAGACCGGGTCATTCCCCCTGATCCCATAGAGGACCGGATCCGGGGTGTGCGGAACACAGACGATCAGATTATTCCCAGGATCACAGGTATCCCATGTCCCGGGATACGTCATCTCCTCTGCGAGCCTGAGGCTCACCGGATCAACAAACCGGGTGCTCGTATGGAGATTCACATCACGATAGACGAGATACTCGGATGTGGCATCTGAGAACTCCGCTGCCACCGCAGCGACAGCTCCGATGATCCCTCGTCCATTCTTCCAGAGCCTGTATCGTGCCCCGGCATCCCCACAGGCTGCAATTGCGCCTTCAATTGTACAGAAACCAGTGATCGCCTCTTCTGCAAAAGTAGCGGGAGGGCGGATCTCCCCACAGACGACAAGACCGGGATTCGTCTTCTCGCAGGAGAGATCGGCAAGCTCTTCGATGAGATCAGTTGCGATCGAAAAGGCAGAGTCCGGGTCACCCTCAGCTTCGATGGCAATGGCAGCATTTCCACGCGTCTTCCAGATGATATTCGGGTTCAGCCTGACGAGCCGGAGGGATCGGATCTCCATCCCGGACTCCTCAAGGCGCCGGGCAAGGAGAGCCCCGAGATAGGTGGTACACATACCTTGAGGAGAGTCTGTATCATCGATACCGATCCACATATCTATAGATCTGCTCTCCCAGCCCATAAGGGACATCGTCAGATCCTTTATTATCCTAGATTCACCATGTAGGTTGTAGAACAGATGGTACAGGAGCGGCTCATCCAGACGGTGATTAGTATTCTTCTTACCGCAGGGTATGATGTCTCTGAGCGTTGCCTCCTCAGACCACGGAGCTTTGACCTGCTCGCTTCAGGTAAAAAGGGACTTGTGATCATCAAGATCGTCTCCCAGATCGACTCGGTCTCAGAAGAGATCGCATTCGATCTCGAGGCGATGGGACACCACCTCAGGGCTGTTCCTATCATCATCGGGGAGAGGGCACGGGATGCACCACTGGAACGGAGTGCAGTCTATCTCAGGTACGGCCTCTTTGCAGTCGCACCATCAACCCTCTATGATTACCTTGTTGAAGGAGTTCCCCCTCTTGTCTATGCCTCGCCCGGCGGCCTGTATGTCGGCATCGACGGGATACGCCTCCGCGAGATGAGAGAGCGGCAAAACCTCTCGCTTGGAGATCTTGCACATATTCTCGGCGTATCCCGGCGAACCATCAGCAAATACGAAAGCGGTATGGGAACAACGCTTGAAATGGCATTGAAACTCGAGGAACTCTTTGACGAAGCGATCGTCCAGCCGATCGACCTCTTCATCGACCGTCCACATGACCTTCAGGAGAGCATCTATCAGAATGAGATCGAGGCAGCCTCGCCCGCCGGCCACCTGAAAGAGATGGGTCTTGAACTTCATCCATTCAGGCGTGCTCCGTTCCAGCTTGTTGCCCTCTTCGAGAAAAACACAATATTTGCCTGTTTTGGTACGGCACAGAAAACCGTCAAGCGCGCGGCACTCATCGGGAACCTCTCCCAGATTGCCCATGCCCGATCCCTCTGCATTCTCTCTGACTATGATAAAGAGAAAAAAATTGGAAAAACTCTTGTTATCGGGGAAGAAAAGCTTTATTCTCTGGAAGAGGGATCGGATCTCATCAATCTGATACCTGAATAATCTTTATATAGAACTACAAAGCAACTTTATCAACAAACACTGGTGATATTACATGTCAGCACAACTTGGAGGACAACCGATTCTCATTCTAAAAGAAGGCAGTTCCCGGACACGGGGACGCGATGCACAGGGTATGAACATTGCAGCTGCAAAAGCAGTGGCATCAGCCGTCCGGACAACCCTCGGGCCAAAAGGCATGGACAAGATGCTCGTCGATACCATCGGCGATGTCGTCATAACCAATGACGGTGTCACCATCCTCAAAGAGATGGATATCGAGCACCCCGCTGCCAAGATGATGGTCGAGATCGCAAAGACCCAGGATGACGAAGTCGGTGACGGAACCACCACAGCAGTCGT
>NZ_JARVGN010000349.1 GCF_029762515.1 Methanocalculus sp.
GGAAATTCATTCCACCCTTTCTTATTTTTTAGAATATTGAAGAAGACATTCAGTAGCTTTTTTAATATCAGATCCCTGTTTCCGTACTTCTGCAAGGTAGAGATCAAATGTCCGATCATCTGCCATCGAGAATACCGGCTTGTTGAGATCGGCATGGAGCATCAGGTCAAAGGCACGCGCTTCTGCAACAGACAGCCCAAGAGCCTTATATTCACCCGTATGCGGGATATATACAGGATTTTCATCCAGAGGTGTGGATAGGACAAGATCTGCAAGCGGTGTTTTGGGAATCGGCTCTGCGGCGCTCACAAAGACATCGTCCAGTGAGAGTTCCTCAATGAGATCTTTTGTCTTCTGGTAATCATCTTCGGATTCACCGGGATATCCCACAATGAAACTCCCCGCCACTTTCAGCCCATGGTCACGGCAGCGCCTCACCGCTTCCCTCACCTGATCGACATCTGCCCCTTTCCGCATCTTTCTGAGAATGGCTTCACTCCCGGATTCAATTCCAAAAAAGACCCACCCGATGGTATAGTCACGGATCGCATCCAGCACCTCGTCAGTGATGCAATCTACCCGGATATCCGGGGAGGAGAGGTTCTTTGGACCCATTATTCCTGCAATACCCTTTAAGAGTGCGACAAAAGCTGGGACATTCATCCTCCCCTGTTCTGAAGCATAGAGCGATCCGGTACCCCCCGATATTGAGATCCGATGCGCACCGGCATCTTTGAATGCCTGCACTTCAGTGAGAATAGCCTCAATGCTCCGGCTTCTGATCTCCTGCCCGAAGTACCGGGGAACCTGGCAGAATCCGCATCCACCGATACATCCACGGTGCGTCTCAATATACACATTCGCACCCCTGACATTCTGTTCACCGATATCGGCGGGGATCAGGGGAAGAGGGCGCGTCATTGGAGATGGAGGAGATGGGCCCGTAGTGACCATCACCTCTTCTTCCATATAGGCAATCCCCGGTATTTCAGGCGAAGGGCCATCTGCCACAAGGCGTGGCGTCGTTATTTCACCTTCCCCTACAACAACTGCATCCGGCGATAATTCTCCCAAAACCATTGCCGGATGTGAAGATACCGGACCTCCGACATAACACCTGCCGCCAAGCTTTTTCCGGGCACCTATCACCTTTTTTATCCGCTCATCGAGAAGATGCTGGGTGGAATAGAGGGAGAGGAGCAGGATATCCGTATCTGTATCTTCGACAAAACGTGATATGGAGACATCGTGTCCCTGCTCTCTGAGCACTCCGCCGATCACCATGGCGCCATAGGTGATGATATCCGGAGAGATAACCTTGATCCTCATAATATGGGATTATTTGAAAGGACACAAGCATAAACAATCCGGGTTGTTAGTACGATCCATACCTTTTTGCCATTATGCGCATATGAGTACTTATTACCAAAACCAGGTGATACAAAATGCCAGGATTTGACAGAACAGGACCCCGCGGCATGGGGCCACTAACTGGACGGCGTTTGGGGCGCTGTGTTGCCCCGGCACCAGATGTACAGAGTGAAGAACAGACAGAAAGACAAGTAGTCTACGGACTCGGAAGAGGCGGAATCCCACGCGGAGGCGGCAGGGGATTTGGCAGAGGATGGGTACAAAGGCGATTCCCGTAAACATATAATGATTGGCAACTACAAACAATTCGAATTGTCATACCTCCTCATATCCCCTCTTTATTTGAACATGCATATTCCTGAGAATAGCAAAGTAGCATGGCACTTCATCGGGGATGATAGAAAGATTTAAGTATTTGTGAGCATATGAGTACTTATTACCAAAACCAGGTGATACAAAATGCCAGGATTAGATGGAATGGGGCCCCAGGGTATGGGGCCAATGACCGGAAGGCGCATGGGGCGCTGTGTTGCCCCGGCACCTGACGCACAGAGTGCAGTACAGACTGAAAGACCAATCTACGGACTCGGAAGAGGCGGTCTGCCACGCGGATGCGGCAGGGGTTTCGGAGGAGGGCGTATGCGTGGAGGGAGATTCTTCCAGCAGGCAGACCAGACGGAGGTGCAAGAGTGAAGATAGCGATTGCAATGGATGGAACACGAGTGTCTGAGCATTTCGGGCACTGCCAGAAATATGCGATATTTACTGTTCAGAATTCCATGATTATCCGGGGCGATGATCTTGACAGCCCCGGACATGAACCGGGAAAGCTCCCCCGATTCCTTGCAGAGCATGGCGCAAACCTTGTGATTGCAGGAGGGATGGGACCACGTGCAATAGATCTCTTCCATGAGAACGGGATCGATGTCATACTCGGTGCCTCAGGGGATGTCGATGCCGTAGCACAGGCATATATCCGCGGGGATCTCACAACCGGACAGAGCACATGCCATCATGGCCCTGATGACGAATGTGGCCACGATGAGAAAGAAGGAGCAATCATCTGCATTACTGCACAGGCTCCAGGTG
>NZ_JARVGN010000034.1 GCF_029762515.1 Methanocalculus sp.
CTTGATCTCGATATTGTGGGTGCTCCGACTGTCACAACTGCCGGAGACGTGATCACTCTCCCTCTTCTTGTGACATCAGCAGTGATTGTCGTCAATCTTCCATTATCCTGGCAGTTCATCCTCTTTGGTAATGTTCTCCTGCTGGTAGTTGTCAGCATCGTCGGAATCCTCCGGGGAACAGATACCATTCAATCAATTATCAGGGAAGGGCTCCCCCTCCTGGCTCCGCTCTGTATCCTCGGAACGATAGCCGGCGTGATCTATACGGAAGGACTTGAGGATCTCGTGGCAACTGCCGCCTTGTTGATCATCATTCCACCGTTTATGAACGGATGCGGGGCGATTGGAGGGATCATCTGTTCCAAGCTTGCCACCGGGATGCATATGGGAGAGATAGAGCCACGACTCATTCCCGGGCGGGAGGTATTCTCCGGCTTCCTTGATAATTACCTGTATGCACTCATTATTTTGCCTCTCATGGCAGGGATTGCTCATTTGGCAGCATTGATGATGCACCTTGACACCCCCGGACTCTTTCTGATGGTCGCTATTACAACCTTTTCAGGACTGATAGTTGTAACCGGGCTGAATATTCTGGCATATGTTACCGCAAGTGTATCGTTCTCATCAGGCTATGATCCCGATAACTTTGGGATACCTGTTGTAACAAGCAGTATCGATCTCATCGGGGCAAGTGTCCTGATCCTGGTGATCCACCTATTGCTATAGTGATAAGTAGTGAAAGATAAATTAGTAATGAAGTTATGTTCGATCTTGATCGTCAGCCTGTCAACTTCAAGAATGTCCTTATTGAAATGAAGGATGTCTCTGAGTTAATGGTAGATCTGGCTTATTCCGCAATCCTTTTTGAAAGTAAGGAGATTGCAAATGAAGTTGTCAACCTTGAAGAGACGATGAACCTCCTCCTCTATCAGGCACGAATTACCAGCATCCTTGGAGCGCGGAGGATGGAGGAGGCCGAATCGATGAGTGGTCTTCTTCAGATTGCCGAAGGTGCAGAGCGGATCTCAAATGCCGCTTCTGAGATTGCGATGGTTCTTCTGAAGGACATTCGAATACCTGCGAGAATGCGGCTTGCCCTTCCTGAAGCCGAAGAAGTAACTATCCGTGCCGAGATTCGGGAAGGATGCGATCTTGATGGTGTTATCATCGGTGATATCCGTCTCCAGAGTACAACAGGAATGCGTATCATTGCAATCCGGCGTGGACGTGTCTGGACCTATGATCCGGATAAGGAGACGTACCTGAAGAAGGACGATATCATCCTCGCAAAGGGACCAGAAGATGGCATTGAACCACTTTACAAACTATTGGGATCACCTCCTCCACCAGATGAGGAACTCATAGAAGAGGCACTTGATGATCTCGATCGAGCCGTTCTCCTGATCGTTGAGATGAAAAATATCAGCGAACTGGCAGTAGGACTTGCATACACCGCCCTTCTCTTTGATAGTCAGGATATTGCTGAAGAGGTGGTATGGCTCAATGAACGCATGGATTCGATGCGGCTCCAGCTTGAACTCTGGGTTCTTGAATCAGCAAAGAAGGTGGATCATGTGGAATACCTGCGTGGACTTCTTCACATGTCGGCATTTGCCGATGCGATCTGTAGTGCGGCACTCTCAATTGTAGATGTGCTCATGCGTGATATTGAGATCCCCCCAATTTTCCAAAAGATTATCCGTGAATCCGATGAAATCATCTCCCGGATTGAGGTGAAGGGAGGATCGTTCCTCTCGGGAAAAACCCTCAAAGAGGCATCACTTGGAGCAATAACTGGAATGGTTGTCCTTGCAATTAAAAGGGGAGATAAATGGATCTATCGTCCAAAAAAGAATGTACGGCTGTATGAAGGTGATTTCATCATCGCCAAGGGCCGCCGTGACGGCGAATGCCGGTTGCTTGCGCTCTGCAAGCCTGATGATAAATAAAGAGATAAATGGAGTTAAAATATGAGTAAATCTACAGAAACAGTCTATAAACTTGGCCTTGGATGCGAGGTTGAGGATGTACAGGAAGGGAATATATATCTTGGAAAAGTTCAGGGTTTTGCCAACTTTGGCACGTTTGTCCAGCTGAATAATTCAATAAAAGGGCTGATTCATAAGAGTAATGCCCTGACACAGCACAGGGAGCGGGCAGACATTCTTGTGATGGTGGCACAGGTACGCCCAAATGGCAATATCGATCTCCGTGAAGTCATCCTTGACGAGTATGAAACAACAGTGGTGAACAGGGCTGTAAGGACGACTCACCTCTCCGATCTCGGTGACAAGGTTGGCAGACGGATTACCGTAGAAGGTGAACTCGGGCAGGTGAAACAGACGAGCGGACCGACGATCTTCACGATCATTGATGAGACCGGAGTCGAGAATGCCGCAGCATTCATCGAGGCAGGGGTCAGGGCCTACCCGGAGGCAGATACCGGCGATATCGTCCAGATCTCAGGAGAGGTGATGAAGAGGAACAACCAGCTCCAGATTGAGGTGTCCTCTCTCAATCGCCTTGATGGTGAAGAGGCAGCTCAGGTACGGTCGCGGATTAATGCAGCACTTGATAAACGAGCCGAGCCAGCAGATATTCCCTTCCTTGTTGAAAGTGACACACTTGTGAAACTGAGACCCGAGATGAAAAAGCTTGCAAAGATCGTCAGGCGTGCCGTCTTTACCCAGCAGCCGATTATTCTTCGCCATCATGCCGATGCAGACGACATTTCTGCGGCTGTTGCGGTTGAGACGGCAGTTGTCTCCCTGATTCGCGAACACATCTCCGAGACCGATTCAGAGTATTATCTCTTTAAACGCTCACCCTCAAAGGCTCCCTTCTATGAGATAGAGGATATAACGCGTGACCTTGATTTCATGCTGAAGGATGCCATACGGTTTGGGCAGAAACTCCCGCTCATCTTCCTGATGGATAATGGCTCAACCGAAGAAGATATGCCGGCATATAAAGTGGCACAGGTCTATGATCTTGATGTCATTGTTGCCGATCACCATCATCCTGACGAGATTGTGGATCAGTTCTTACAGGCACATGTCAATCCCTACCATGTCGGTGGGGATTTCGGACTGACTGCCGGGATGATCGGAACCGAACTTGCACGAATGATCAATCCCCTTGTTGAAGAGCGTATCCGCCATCTTCCGGCAATCGCCGGGGTGGCTGATCGAAGCGATTCAATTGAACTCCCCCAGTACCTCTCGCTTGTTGCTGACGAATATCCCCTGGATGAGTGTAAAAAGATCGCTCTTGCTCTTGACTATGAGCAGTTCTGGCTGAGGTTTAATGACGGCCGTGAGATTGTTAAGGATATACTCAATCTAAGTAATAATCCCCTCAGGCACAGGAGGCTTGTCTCTCTCCTTGTTGAAGAGGCTGAGACGGCAATAGCAGAACAGGTGAAGACCCTGATGCCACATGTCGAACGAAGGATCCTTGCATCCGGTGCACACCTCTTCCTGGCTGATGTCGAGATGTATGCACACCGATTTACCTTCCCTCCACCCGGAAAGACGTCAGGTGAAATCCATGATCTTCTCTGCAACGAACATGCAGGGGAACCGGTTGTCACACTTGGAATCGGGCCAGATTTTGTTGTCCTTCGTTCACGCGGTGTTCTGATGAATATCCCAAGAATGGTTCGGGAACTCCGTGATGAGATCTCCGGAGGCGGTGTCAATGGCGGGGGACACCTTGTTGTTGGCAGCATAAAGTTCGTCGAGGGGATGAGAAATGTGGTGATCGAGAGTCTCATAGCAAAGATCGGTGAGGCACCAATTGCATAAGATTCTGTATAAACTTGATTATGAGAATGGATTGAACCACAAATGCTTTATAGTAATATAGCACAAAACTATCACCAGAGGTTAGCCAGATGACTGTGCCAGATAGCATTCGTGACAGGTATAACGAAACCCAGGACAGGATTCTGAAATATCTGCGTGGGGGTCTGCAGAAAGGCAGACATTTCTTCAAGTCGAAATACATTGCCCATGATCTTGGTCTCTCATCAAAAGAGGTTGGGACCAATCTTGCCATCCTCTCTGAGATCTGTGATGATCTCGAGATCAAACGCTGGAGTTACTCGAACAGTACAACCTGGATGGTAACTGCAAAAGCCATATAATTTTTATTCTTTCACTTCCTTTTTCTAGTATGTCACAGCATATTGTCGAAGTTGTTGAGACGATCGAGTTTGTCGCCCACATTGATGAACAAAAGGATTGTCTGATGTCCCAGGATCCCCCGGAATCTCTCTGGTTTAATATTGATGTACCAAAAGGTCATGGATTGCAGGCAGGGGATCGGATTAAGGTAACAATTGAGAAAGTCTGAAAGATCCTTTTATTTGAGAATACAGGAGAGTAATCCCCCTTTTTCCTGTATGCCTGTTGCCCCTGATGGCAACATTACGCTTTTTTTAGAGATGTTCCCGTGGTACTTCAAGGAATATTCTGTAACCATCGACACTTGTTGCAGAGATAATAAAATACATCTCCTTTTTCGATGAAACGAGAACACTTCTCATAGAACCCCTCCCGATCACCTCGCCACCGTCAAGGATCGATCCGGTCTCTGCATCGCAGAGGACATAGCGGAATTGTGCCTGTCCCGGAAACCTGTCAGCTGTCACTTCTGTTCGTATGCGCAGGAATGGTGTCTCAGGAATGGAGAAGATTGTTGAGACCCCTCCACGTCTCTGTTCAAGAAGACCAACGGTTATCCACTCTATTGTGGCAATCGCTTCAATCTGTGCAGTTGTATAGGGAGCAGATCCAAAAAGAGGAAAGACCTCGTAACGTTCACCATCTATGATCTGATATGTCCGGCTCTGGAATGAACCTGTACCTGGCATATATGCCCGCGGATAACCAAAAGGATTGTCGACAAGCTGTATGGTAGAGACAGGATAGGAAAATGAAGGCTCTTCCTGTTCAAATGGTGTCAGAAAGATCGAATCTGAGATCGGCCCCGGAGATGATGGATCCAAAACTGCTTCGCTCTTCCATGGAAGTGAAAGTGATGGTTGCTGTACTGCAAGTCCGATTATCAAAACAACAGCCAGACCGGCAATGACCATTATGACATCTGACCGGTTCATACTGCTACTATAATGTGGTTTGAATAGATGTAGCTGTTGATCGGATGAATCCTGATCCATGGATATCAGGGTGGCATCTTACATGCATCAAGGGAAAGATTCTTTAAATTAAAGTGCTGAATGAGAAGTCATGGATATACCGATGCTCAGGACATGGGCAATTTTTTATCTCCTGTCATTTGTCGTCCTGCTCTTTGCCCTCTTCCTCTCAACACAGGGAGTACTGCTATGGGTCAGTCTTTTCCTTGTGATTCTACTCATCGGGGTCAATCTTTTTACCCTCTCAATGGAGATCAAACGGAGATCTATGAAAAAAGAGCGTTTAAAGACTCTATCAAGAAATGAAGACCCCGAGTTCCTTCTTGATCAAAAGAAACTCTGGTAATAATTTAGCGAATCTCATTTTTTATAAGGATCTTCTGGAGAGCGTTATAATGGGAAAAGAGATGCTCGACTTCCCTTCCCAGATATTCGGTTTTCCCCATGACATAAAACCCTCCAGTGTTTAATGCACTATGGATGGTCTTTGCGAGATCATTCTTCTGCCCCTCAGTGAAATAGATGGTGACATTTCGACAGGTTACGATGTCCACGTACCGTGATGCAGGGATTCCACTCATCAGATCGTGTTTTCTGAAGTGGATCATATCCTTCAGATCCTGTTTTACCTGATATCTTCCATCCGGAAGTTGATTGAAGTGCCTTCTGATGATCGCACTATTCAGTTTTTCAACAGTTTTTGCTTCATAAATACCTTCCTTTGCTCTCTGAAGGATATTTTCATCAATATCTGTTGCATGGATGCTGACTGCCACACCGCTTTTACGGGAGAGCAGTTCATTCAGTATCATCGCAATTGAGTATGGCTCTTCACCAGAGGAACATCCGGCACACCATATCCTGATACGATTATGTTCGGCGATTACCTTCGGTATCAGATCTTTTCTCAGAATCTCAAAGACCTCTGCATCACGGAAGAATTCAGTCACATTGATGGTGAGGGCATTACGAAGGAGTTCCCATTCTGCAGGATGACTATTTAAATACCGTGTATATTCATCATAGGTACCTGTCCCGGTGGTTCGCATCCGTGAAAGGAGCCTTCGCTTGATATATTCCTCTTTATATTGAGAACACCGTATTTTGAGGGTTTTTTCAATGAGGTCTTTAAGCTGTTTGAGATCATCCATATATGGTATCAATCATATATTGTCTTCGTCGGATATATAGGTGCTCAACTAAAAACAATTATTTCACAGATTATTTTTGATATCCGGAATAGAGGGAGTTTGTATCGCAATCTTTATCTCATCTCCTCTGCTACGTTCTGACAATGAAGTCAATGGCTCCTCTTCTCATCGGATTAAGTATATTCTGCTTCTTGTCTGCCGGATGTATGACTAATGCAGGTATTGGCGCAATCTCCTATGAGGACTCAGGATTTGTGATCCCGATTGATCTGAATGAAGGAGCGGATATCCTTGTACAGATAATGATCTATGATGTGGGCGGGCTTCATCAGGAAGAGAAGCAGCTTATTCTTGAGAGTGTCTCCATCAGCCCCGATCAATTTGCTCTCTTCATTCCGGCCCCTCTGCCAGAGGGGAGTTATAAAGCACATATTACGCTCTTTCAGAATGAGAAACGACTGGCAGGCAGGATTTTGGATTTTCACGTTCAATGATCTGAATGATTATGACTCCTGATATCTTCTCTGCCGATACGATCATTCAGAATGCAACGTTCTATAACCCCTTCACATCTGATTGGGAAGAAACCACCCTGGCGATCAGGGATGGCATGATTCTTGGTTTTGGACCAGAATATAATGGGAGAAGGGTACTTGATCTCAAAGGGAGGCGTATCGTTCCCGGCCTGATTGATTCGCATCTTCATATTGAGAGTTCGCTTCTCACTCCTGCGGAGTATGGGAGGCTCGTTCTTTCACATGGCATGACCACGGTGATCGCAGATCCTCACGAAATTGCAAATGTTGCCGGTATAGCAGGCATACAGGCGATGATCCATGATGCTGAACGGACACCGCTTGATATCTTCTTTATGCTTCCGAGTTGCGTTCCGGCAACTCCCATGGATTCAGCCGGAGCAACGCTTCTGGCAGGTGATCTCTCGCCTCTCCTTGATAACCCACGCGTTATCGGTCTTGGGGAGATGATGAATGTACCGGGGGTTCTGAATGATGATCCGGATGTCCTTGCCAAGCTGCAACTCTGTAACATCATAGATGGCCACGCTCCGATGCTCTCGGGCGCTCTCCTTGACCGGTATATCAGATCCGGGATACAGAGCGATCATGAGTGTATCACCCGTGAGGAGGCGCTAGAAAAGCTCCGGAAAGGAATGTATATATTCATGAGAGAAGGTGCGGCTGCACGCAATCTCCGGGATCTCATACCGATCGCTGACTGCCGGACCGCCACCCGCTGCGCATTCGCCACAGATGATCGCCATGCCGATATGCTGGATTCTGCCGGTTCAATTGATGATTGTATAAGAATTGCCCAAGATTTCGGAGTGGAGCTTGAAGTTGCTCTCAGAATGGCAACCCTCACCCCTGCAGAGCGTTTTTGCCTCCATGACAGGGGTGCTTTGGCACCAGGAAGAATTGCAGATTTCGTCGTTCTTGAAGAGTCTGATCGCTTCTCAGTTGAGAGGGTGTTTAAGAGAGGAGTTGAAATCCGGGATATTCCCTACACCCGTCCCGCACCACTGCGGACAACCTTCAATTGCAGGCTTCCGGAGATAGATGACCTGAAGATCAATGGAGCCGGACCTGCACGCGTCATTGGTATCATTCCCGGACAGATCACTACCCGCCTTGAGATTCATGACGTCATTGGACCGAATCTCCCTGATACACACTCTGATATCCTAAAAGCCGTCGTCTGTGATCGCTATCGTGCAGGCGGTTTTGGCATTGGTCTTGTCCGTGGCTTTGGTCTTGCCGGGGGGGCGCTTGCGGTCAGTGTTTCTCATGATTCGCATAACATTGTAGCTCTTGGAGCAGAAGATTCTGAGATCATTCTCGCAATACAAGCCGTTGCCTCCCACAACGGGGCAATGGTGGTTGTTTCCCATGGTAGAAAGACCATTTTACCACTTCCATGGGGCGGCATTATGTCAGATCAATCCTATCCCGAAGTTGTGGCATCTTTGGGGGAGCTTGACGATCATGCCCGGTTGCTTGGTGCAATTGAGAATCCCTTTATGTACCTCTCCTTCCTGGCACTCACCGTTATTCCGGAACTGAGACTGACCGAGCGGGGGCTCTTCGACAACACCAGCTTTACCAGAACCAGTCTCTTCATCGAATAATCAGAGATGGGTTGTCAGACACAACCCTTATGTATCCACGTCGTTTATCATATCAACAGAACGGAGTGTTCTATTATGGCATTCATAGATGAGAAACTAAAAGAAGCAATCACTGCTGTTGGTATCCTTCCTCTGGCTACCGCTTCAAAGGATGGTATTCCCAATGTTGCCCCAATGGGGAGTGTATGGGTCATGGACGAAAAGACGATCTGGATAGGAGACAACTTTATGAAAAAGACCCTTCAGAACGTGCTTGAGAACCCCCATGCGGCTCTATATGTCTGGAGCAGGGAGATTGGCGGATGCACACAGCTGAAATGTGATGTAAAAGTTGAGAAGAGCGGGGAGAACGTGGAAAAGATGCGGGCGATACTTCATGAGAAGAAACCCAATCTCTCCGGGAAATCCCTTCTTATTCTCACGGTAACCGAGATATTTGATTGTGCCCCCGGCCCGAATGCCGGGGCACCTCTCCAGTAATTTTTTTTACTTTTTTGGTATCATTCGTGCCTGAAGGCCGAAGAAGACAGAGTATCCGATAGCATGCGACTGATCAAGGGTTGTGCTGTCAAATGAAACGAGATCATCCGAGTAAATGGCGTCAGGGGAGGAACGTCCAAGGATGCGGAGGTTTCCTTTATAGAGCTCGAGATCGACGGTTCCATTGACCCGCTTCTGTGTGGTGTCAATGAAGGCATTCAGCGCATGGTAGAGTGGTTCATGAACAAGTCCCATGTATGCAAGCTCGGACCATTTCTCATCAACCCCTACTTTGAATGCCAGCTCCTGCCGGGTAAGACAGAGCCGCTCGAGATCCTTGTGTGCTGCCAGAATCACGGTTGCTGCCGGATGTTCATAATTCTCCCGTGCCTTCAGGCCGAGGATCCGGTCTTCAACCATATCATTCCTGCCGATTCCATGCCTGCCAGCGATCACGTTCATTTTCCTGATAAGAGATATGCCGTCCATCGCTTCGCCGTTTATTGCAACCGGCACTCCTTCTGCAAACTCAATTGAGATCGCCTCAGGAGTATCGGGGGCATCACGGGGATTTGTTGTCCAATGGTAGATTTCATCCGGGGGATGGTATGCCGGATCTTCAAGCCGTCCTCCTTCTATACTCCGGCTCCAGATATTCTCATCAATACTCCAGGGCTTGTCTTTTACCACAGGTACCGGAATATTATGCTGTTGTGCATAGTCAATCTCCCATTCACGGGTGAGGTT
>NZ_JARVGN010000350.1 GCF_029762515.1 Methanocalculus sp.
CCACCTCCGGACGGGTCCCGTTTGAGACGACAAAGACGGTATAGCCGTTCTCTTTGAAGAGATCGACAAGGGCCGGGAGCTGTGAATAGCAGGTCGGCTCGCCGGAGAGGGAGATTGCCACCTGGTTCGGGGCTTCGGAAGCCGCCTGCCACCGCTCAGGAGTAACATCCTTATGCGGCTTGTATCCGGCAAGCCCCTTCTTATGGAGTTTTTGGGCCCCCGAGACGATTGTTTCAGGTGTCAGTTCGATCTCGTTCTCAACCTCATGCTCCATCGAACGCCAGCAGAACAGGCACCGCTGGTTGCAACGGAGTGTCGGAGTCATCTGGATGCACCGGTGGCTCTCGATTCCGTAGAATTGGTGTTTATAGCACATATCCCCGCCGCGAAGTGCCCGTTTGCTCCACATGCAGGGCTTTACCGCGGCTGATGATTCCGGAGAGAAGAAGAGATATCCCTGCTTCCGCAGGGCATCACATGCTTTCGAGCGCATCGATACCAAGGGTCTGCAGGGCTTCCCTGAGGGTGTTCCGTGTTGCGTCAACCAGCGCAAGCCGGGCATCCCGGCTCTTCCCTTCGGCTTTTAAGACCGGAACAAACCGGTAGAAGGTATTAAAGAGATCCGCAAGATCCCGGACATAGGTGGCGAGGAGATGTGGGCGGAGATCCGAGACCACAGAATCGAGCACTGCCGGGAACCGGGCGATCGCTTTTGCGAGCGCTACCTCGTGGGGATCCTCATACTCATAGATCCCGTCAAACTCACCAGCCTTTGCCAGGATCGAGCAGGCCCGTGCATGGGCATACTGGATATAGGGGGCGCTCTGCCGCTCGAAATCAAGTGCCTGCTTCCAGTCAAAGACGGTGCTCTTCTCAGGCGATACCCGGACGATATCATACCGGATTGCGCCAACGGCAACAGATCCCGCGATTGCCTGCCGTTCTTCCTCCGTCAGCTCCGGCCTCCGTTTCGTCACCTCCTCAAATGCCCTGATTGTGACCTCTTCGATCAGCTCGTCTGCGGAGATGAACTTCCCTGCACGGGTGCTCATCGACCCTTCCGGCAGGGAGACAAACTCGAAATGCAGGATTTCAGGTTCACGCTCACCCATCAGCCTGAGTGTCGAGGAGAGCTGGGCTCCGATCAGCTTGTGATCCGCTCCCAGAACATCAATGATCCGGCCAAAGTTGGCATTCTTCCAGACATGGTATGCGAGATCCCGGGCAGCATACACACTGGTACCATCGCCACGCCTGAGGATGTACTTCTTCTCAATCCCATATGCCGAGAGGTTCACGGAGAAGAGTTCTCCATCATCTTCTCCCTCATCCATGCGGGAGAGGATATCGAGCACGCGGTGCATATCCCCGATCCTGACAAAGGTGCTCTCCCGGACATACCGGTCATGCACCACATTCAGATCAGCAAGAGTCTTCTTTATTCCGTCGAGACAGGTATCGACCGCATCACGGAAGACCTTTTCAATATCCTTCCCTCCACGTTCGATCTCCTGCATCAGCCGCTCGATCTCACGGTTGATCGACTCATCCTTCTCGATCTCGCGGTTTGCCTGGATATAGACGCGGGCAATGAAGTGATCGCCCTTCTCACCATCATTTCTGGCAATACCAAGTGTCTGAAGACCCCAGACGACAATGGCGATCTGGCGGCCCATATCATTCACGTAATACTGCACTTCAAGCGGATACCCGGCCTTCCGAAACGTCCGTGCAAGCGTGTCACCGATGATGGTGTTCCTGATATGGCCGACATGGAGAGGGCCGTTTGGGTTTGCACTGGTATGCTCGATCATGACCCGTTCAGGCCGTTTTGGAAGTGATCCATACCCGGATTCACGCGCCAGTTGAACTGACTTTCCGACATAGTCACTGCCGAAGGTGAAGTTCAGGTACGGCCCGGTGGCGGCAACCGAGATGCCATCCATCTCCGGGCGGGTTTTCAGCTTCTCCAGAAGATCCTGTGCAATGATCGCTGGTGACTTCTTCTCTTTTTTAGCGCAGGCAAACGCGATCGTGGATGCGATATCCGCATGGTCGCCGCCATCAACAAGGAGAGGGTCTTCCTCACCGGTGCATGCCATCAGCACACGCCCAATCATCTCAACTGTTTCAAGATACATTATAACCCCGTCCGGTACCGCAGGATCGCAGCAATTCCGCCAAACGCATTGTAGAGCATAGCCCCTTCCTCAAAATCATCCGAGATGATCTCAACTTTTGTGTTGCTCTGGTCGGCGAGAGTCGTCAGCTCATCGATGATATCTGTTTCTTCCTCAAGGAAGAGGGGGGATGTGCATTTCGGGCAGTTGCCAAAGTCGATAGCAGAAGCCTTCTTCCCCGGCTCGATCTGGATCGTCCGCTCCTCACTATGATTACATGCACCGCACCTGATCAGGAGGCGGAGTTCCCGGAGCCTG
>NZ_JARVGN010000351.1 GCF_029762515.1 Methanocalculus sp.
TGCACAACACTCCGGTGCGATTGGTCACGAAATTGCTGGATGTCGAACGACAATTTCAGGGAATGAAGCGACGGTCCTCGATTTATTCGAGGATTGAAGATGTATTAAAGGAAGAATGGCGGACAGAGGATGAAATTCTCGGTAGGTCAAGTGAAGAAACCGATTAGAGAGGTTCTAAGATGCTGATAACAAAATTAACCCTCAACAATTTCGGCCTATTCAAGGGAAAAAACGAATTTGATTTGAGACCGACGAAGAATAACGGTTGCATTCAGCCAATCATCCTCTTCGGCGGGAAGAATGGTGCGGGGAAAACAACCCTTTTCGATGCATTTCGCATCGGGCTATATGGGCCAAATCTCGACGAATACCGATACAAAAAACGAGAATACAATAAATATATCCTGGACCATTTTCATCAAAATGTAAACTCCCAATTGAGTTGCGACTCTGCTTCGATCGAGATTGAATTTGAATACGCACACCTGGGCGAAAAGGATTATTTCAAAATAACCCGTGCGTGGATACGGCACAAAGAAGAACTAAAAGAATCGCTCTCCGTTACAAGAAATGGGGAAAAAATCGACGATCTCGAAGTGTCACAGTGGCAAGATTTCATCAATGAGTTGATCCCTCCAGGAATTTCGAAACTATTCTTTTTTGATGGCGAAAAGATTCAATTGCTCGCCGAAGATGACAAAAATAATACCCATCTCAAGCGTTCGTTCAAAACATTACTTGGATTGAATATTGTCGATAAATTGAGCTCGGATCTAGGGATTTATATCAGCAGAAAGGCAAAAACGTCCGGAGAGAAAGAGATTCAGAAAGAAATTCTACGACACGAGAAAGAGCACTCTGAGTTGGAGCAATCCTTGGATACCCTGCGTCAGCAAAGAGCGGAATTAAATGCAAAATATCATCAAAAGTTAGGAAAACTCGACGAACAAGAGGTACTCGTTGCTCATGAAGGGGGCAGCTTCTCAGACCGACGCAACGAACTAAAACTGGAAAAAATTCAATTGGAAAATGATATCGAGAGAACACGTTCGAATATCAGAGAACTATGCTCAAATTTACTTCCATTTTCCCTGACACCAAAGTATTGCGAGCTCTTTAAGTCCCGCTTACTCGAGGAAGAAAAGTATACTCAGTGGCAAAATACCCAACGAATATTCGAAGAGAAAATCGATAATTTTTCTAAAGCAATCAATGCGGCAAATCATTGGGAAGATATTAGAATTTCATCAGATGAACGCAGTGAAATCATTCATCGCATGGTAGATCTTTTCCGAACGACGTTTTCGCAGGATGACAAATATCATAATTTCCGGCCGTTTCATGCCCTCTCGCAGAAAGAGACACAAAAACTCTTGAATTGGATCGACGAGTCACAGACGAAGACTCCAGTAGAATTGAAAAATCTAACTGAAAAACTGGAACAATTCACCGATAAAAGAAATCGGGTTGAAAAGGCATTGCAGAGAGCCCCCGAAGATGATGTAATTGGGCCGATTATCCAGGCATTAAACAAGCTGAATCAGGAAATTGGCCAGTATGAAGAACAGCTACGGCAGATGGATGAAAAAATCAGGATATTGGAATACAAGCTTGATGAAGTCAATAAAAATCGAGAAATCTGCTTTAATCAATTGAAAGAAATTGAAAATGTTTCAAATCAGGTAGCGATGGCAAATTCGGTGAGAGAGATTGTCCTTGAATATAGCGACAAATTACAGAAGGCAAAAATTAATGAATTCGGTGAGATCTTTCTCTCCTGTTTCAATCGTCTTCTGAGGAAAGGAGAGTACATTACTGGCGTTGATATCAATATCAAGGACTTCTCCCTGACCCTCTACAGCCGGAGCGGTCAGGTAATTCCCAAGACAAATCTTTCCGTTGGAGAGAAACAGATCTATGCAGTAGCAATGCTCTGGGCTCTGACTCTTGCTTCGAGGCGACCATTGCCATTCATCATCGACACTCCCCTGGGCCGTCTAGACAGCGAACATCGGGGCAATCTCGTCGGTGAATTTTTCCCCAAAGCCAGCCACCAGATGCTAATCTTTTCCACGGACACAGAGATCGATCTCAACTATTTCAAGGATTTACGCCCCAATATCGCCAAAGCCTATCATCTGGACTTTAACAAGGAAGATGGAGCGACCAAGGTTACCGAAGGATACTTCTGGAATGGTCTTGCGGAGGTGGAGAATTGAGTTTCAATCGCGTTCGAATCAGCCAGGATGCAACAAAAAGACTCCAGATGCTCAAGGGAAAGACCGGGCTCACTCCCAACATATTATTGCGTCTCGCTTTCTGCTTCTCACTGAATGATCCAAAGATACCCAACCCAGCAGATTATGATCAGGAAGGGCAGGAGTTGAATCGGTATACACTGACCGGAGAGTGGGATATGTTCTTCATGGGGCTAAT
>NZ_JARVGN010000352.1 GCF_029762515.1 Methanocalculus sp.
GGGCAAAGAGATCTCAGGCATCTCTCTTCAGGAAATGGGGCTTACAGAAGATCGAATTCGAAATGCACTCGATCCAGCCCTCGTAGTTGCCGCGAAGAAGGTTGCCGGGGGGCCGGCTGAAGAGGCCATCCATGACGCGATACGGATACGCTCAGGTCTTCTGAAGGAGCATAATGAGACGATACAGATGCAGAGAAGAGTTTTACAGGATGCTGAAGAGGAGCTTGTCTCCATGATACGGGGGCTTATTGAAGCATGAAGACCGGAGATCTTGTTTCCTGTACCATTGGCGGGAAGACGCTTGAAGCAGTGTATATCACAGAACGGGATGAGAGGGCTGTCCTGAAACTCCCATCAGGATACAATATCGGAGTGCCATTCCCTGAAATCAGGCATATCAGGGATGGGGAGGAGAGAAAAGGAGTCGAACCGCCTGCTGTGCAGGATTCGAAATTACCTGAGCTTGCAATCATTTCAACAGGAGGCACCATCGCATCCCGTGTAGACTACCGGACAGGGGCGGTAACAAGCAGATCGACAGCTGATGAGATCATCTCAGCCATTCCCCGGCTTGCTACAATCGGGCGTTTCCGAACCAGACAGCCATTCTCGATACTGTCTGAGAATATGAAACCCTCAATGTGGATTGAGCTTGCACGCAGCATCCATGATGAGATTCAGGCAGGCGCCCGGGGTGTCATTGTCACTCATGGAACCGATACGATGGCATATTCAGCATCTGCCATCAGCTTCATGCTGGATACACCGGTTCCCATCATCTTTGTCGGTTCCCAGCGATCAGCCGACCGCCCGAGCAGCGACAATGTGATGAATGCACTCTGTAGTGCTGCTGCTGCATCTGCAAATCTGGGCGAGGTCGCCATCTGCATGCATGGTACTGTCAATGACGATTATTGTGCTGTGCACCGGGCGACAAGGGTACGAAAGATGCACACTTCGCGCCGCGATGCATTCCAGAGTATCGGAGCAGAACCGATTGCAACGGTCACCTACCCGGATCTGGAGGTATCGCTTCAGGCAGATGCCATAGGGAGAGATGCACGGGAGTTGACTCTCAGGGATACAATGGAGGAGAAATGTGCCCTTATCTCCTACTATCCGGGGATGAATCCGGCAATCCTTGATTCATATACATCATATCGCGGGCTTGTCATCGCGGGAACCGGGCTTGGCCATGTCGGAACTGTCCTTATGGATAGGATACGTGAGCTTGTCTGCAATGGAACAACAATCGTGATGACAACGCAATGCCTCCAGGGAAGAGTCTGCGACCGGGTCTATGATACCGGGAGGGATCTCCTCAGGGCGGGTGTCATCGAAGGAGAAGATATGCTTCCCGAGACTGCTCTTGTCAAACTGATGTGGGTTCTTGGACAGACAGAGAACCCTGATGAGATCCGGAAGATGATGCAGGAGAATCTGAAGGGTGAGATTGTACGGAGGTCTGTGTATGGATTATAAGGCACTCGGCCTGACCGCAGGAATCGAGATTCACCAGCAGCTCGACACAGCTGAAAAGCTCTACTGCCGGTGTCCGACCATTCTCAGGAATATTGATGAGAAAAACGGTGAGATCAGGCGATACCTGAGGGCAACGGTCTCGGAGATGGGTGTCATCGACCGTGCGGCAGAAGAAGAGATGAAACAGATGCGCTTCTTCTCATACTATTCCTACGATACCACCTGCCTTGTCGAGAATGATGATGAGCCACCGACACCGATGAATCCGGAGGCCCTTCAGATCACCCTCACCATCGCAAAGATGCTCTCGATGACCCCGATCTCACAGGTGCATACGATGAGGAAGATGGTGATCGACGGGTCAAACACCACCGGCTTCCAGAGAACGGCACTTGTTGCCATGAACGGGATTGCAGGTGGCAGCTGCAGGATCGAGTCGATCTGCCTTGAGGAGGAGGCAGCCCAGAGAGTGACCGACAAGACATTCTCGCTGGACAGGCTCGGGATACCGCTTGTTGAGATCACAACCACACCCTGTATGCATACTCCGGAAGAAGTGAAGGAGATCGCAGAATATATCGGCATGATCCTCAGATCAACCCGGAAAGTGAAACGCGGTCTTGGAACAATCAGGCAGGATGTGAACATCTCGATCAGGGACGGAGCCCGTGTTGAGATCAAGGGGGTGCAGGAACTCGATCTGATCCCGGAGGTCGTCTCCCGTGAAGTTGAGCGGCAGGTGAGCCTGCTTGCGATCAGGGAGGAACTGAAAAGCCGTGGTGCTGAGGTGCTCCCCGGGGAGATTGATGTCACTGATCTCTTCTCATCCACGAAATCGAAGGTGCTGAAGAAGGCGCCATGCATCATGGCTGCAACCCTGAAAGGATTTGCCGGGATCATAGGGCGGGAGATCCAGCCCGGACGCCGCCTCGGAAGTGAGATGTCGGATTATG
>NZ_JARVGN010000353.1 GCF_029762515.1 Methanocalculus sp.
GTCTCAATATAAACCTGTTTTTCCCATTTTCTCGATTAATTCGGTAGTTGGTGATAATATATTGCTTCTGAATGTCTTCCTTCAAAAATTTGAAAATTTTATGATCTTCCAAGACACTTTCCGTCGCAATATCTTCAATTATAGGGTAATATTCTCCATTGTCGGGATCAGGTTTGTGTTTGTTTAAATAATCATTCATATTTTGTGAAATTATTTCCACGGAATCTAAGATAATTTTCCCGATTACCCAGCTAATGAATTCCTTGAAATATCTTCTATCGACTTCTTTCTGCTCACCTTCAAGGAAGAAGGGTTGATCATCAATACCTTCGAATAATCCTTTCTGGATTTCCTCGTTAAGAGCTTCAATAATGAACTTTTTACTGTCATAGTTCGCTTCTATGGCGTCCTCAATATCATGACATACTTGGGCGATTTCGTCCGCAAGATTTACTATTTGCCCTTCAATTGTAGATGCAAATGGTTGCTTGATATTGAAATGAGCGTTATCGGAAATTCCTCGATAACATATGGGACTTTTTTCGTCGTTCCCCGAATAATATAATTTTGAATGTTTCAATATTCCTTCCAAGACCGGATATGAAATATTCAATCCTTTATGTGATGAATAGCCCTTTTCAAATTCCATCAATACCCTGACACTTTGGAAATTATGCTTAAATCCCATCGAGTCAAAATTCTTTGAATCAATGCTAAATTTCTCAAGAAAGCCCTCCTCTCCCCCACTCACGATATCGTTCAGAAAGGCTTCACCAATGTGTCCAAAAGGAGTGTGCCCCACATCATGTCCCAACGCAATGGCTTCGACTAAATCTTCGTTGACTTTTAAAAATCGGGCCATTGTCCGGGCAATTTGTGATACTTCAAGAGTATGGGAGAGTCTGGTCCGAATATTTTCATTCATCGAACCTGTAAAACTCACCTGCGTTTTGTGCATTAACCTTCGGAATGATTTAGAATAGAGGATTCTATCGCGATCCCTCTGAAAAGGCCCCCTTGTATCCGAATACCCTGGGTTTTGGGCACCCTTATCCGGATATTCATATTCATGTTTAATATTCTTCGAATCATTTTTCATTGCGAGAGGATGCAACCACTCCATGCCCTCAGTTTTTTCCGACCTATGGCCAAAAGGAGTAGTATATAAATTCTGATTCTGATTTTCACGAGACAAATTCACCACCACCCACACTTCGGCAGCTTTCCTTCCCGGCACCAACGGCGCTCATCCGCTCGCCACTCGGCCCGGTCGGAAATTGCCTTCTCCAAATCTTTTTTGGCAATCACATCCCCAGCGAGCAGGCCTGCCTTCTGGAGTGGTACAATATTGACCCGCACCCCGTCGTTGATGTCCGGGATGTAACTGCGCTCCTGCCGGAGGAACGCGTCAAGATCCGCAGGTGCTGGCTTCGCCCCGTCGATCGAGCACCAGGCATCGAGAGGGTCTTTCTTAGCGATCTTGTCGAGCACTTTGCTCGCAAACCCGCTCTCTGCAACCTCGGTGAGGGTCTCCCCGAACACCTTCAGTTCAGCGATAAGATCCCCGAGCTCCCGGTAGCGCTTCTCCTGTGTCTCGCTCCGGGATCCAGCAGGAATACCTTCAATCCCCCGCATCTCGGTCTCGTACTTCTGCCGCAGGGGCCCGACATACTGGTTCTTGATTTTGTAGAGTGCGTCCTCATCGAGCTTGTGATAGTAGACCATACAGGCGAAAGCCGGCTGCTTCTTCCTGGTGAATTTGCCGCTCTGCACCTGCCAGGCGATGGGCCTCTTCTTGAATTGCTTCGTATGGTGCTTGAAGAATTCGAGATGCAGCCAGTCTTCGAGGGATTTGCCCATCACCTCCTCGAACTCCCGCTCGATGGCACTCACCGATCCGCCGGGGAACTCCTCCGCGATCCGTGCCCGCACCCGTTCAAGGAGTGTTGCCTCCCCGGAACCGGTGGTGAGTGGGATGATCCCGTCGGCATCGGCCCAGTCGGGCACCGGCTCGCCGGCCTCGATCTGCCTGGGCCAGCGATGGCCGAGCATCCGCAGGACCATCACCGAGAAGCGGTCGGCAGTGATCCGCCGCTCCTCGGGGATGCATCGCCAGCCCTCCTGCTCGATGCCCTCCTTCAGGAGCCAGTAGACGGAGATGGGGTGAATCTGGAGTTTACCTGACAATTCTTCCAGAAATGTTTCAGGCGGTATCGGATTAATTGCGAAAGGATTTTTTTCTTTTCTATCTGAATAAAACTCAGTGCTATTTTCACATTCAATTTGAGATCCAACGCCCTTTTCAAACAAAGATTTAATATATATTTTTGAATCTTTTTGTATATGATATTGGGGGTTCTTTTGCATGTTTTCGTATATGTGTTCATTGATTTCGATTAAATCAGAGGAGGCTTGTTCTTGTATATGATT
>NZ_JARVGN010000354.1 GCF_029762515.1 Methanocalculus sp.
GTACCCCAGATGAGGGCGATGATTGCGCCAATACCGCCGAAGAACGAGAAGATATCAAGTCCGGTGATGGTATTGAGGTATGTCAGGTAGATGCAGACGATCGATCCGATTAATCCGACAATCAACAGGGTGTTGTGGGGGATTGAGTCTGCGGATGCTTCAACTTTTACTGTCATCTTCTTCACCTCAGATTGGCATCGGTACGATGATCAACAGTGCCAGCAGTCCGGTTAATGCTGATGCAACCGCACTGGCTACGATAGCCCGTGGGAACCGCTTGAACTTGGGATCATGCGGACCCTCGATTGTACCGGTGATGTTGTACGCGGTAAGGACAGCGTTGACAAGGAACATACCGATGGCAAAGATACCTGCTACACTGACTGCAATCGGCATGATGCTCTCGGTGGTTCCGTCCATCAGTATAGGAAGCCCGTTTAAGTATGCATCATAGAGCGAGATGTAAATCAGTGTTCCGCCAAAACCTCCGATAAGACCGCCAAGAACACCACCAACATAGGAGATGAACGGCAGGCCGTGACCTTCGGTTCCCTGGCTCTTGTACTCGTCCTGTGAGTCTCCGGTTATGGGATCGTTCCTGACCTTTCCGGATGCTGATGGAATGCCCATACCATAGACGTACGTTACATTGACGAACATACAGGTGAGCGCCATCAGCAGTGCGCCTCCGATAGCTCCTGTTCCGAGTGCCGGAAGGTAGCCGAACTGGGCTGCCCATGCTCCCTTGAAGAGACCGGCAAGACCGGCACCTGCTGCGAGCATAGTAACACCGGTAGCAATACCTGGTGCCTGGCCCATTGCGGCGGGTGCTCCACCGACCGGAACAAGGTGGACACTGAACGTAACAAGCATTCCGCCGATGATGATGCCGATTAATGAATAGAAAACGGCCATCGTGAAGAAGCCTGTCATGGTCATATAGTACCCGATACCGACAACAACGAGCAGTAATACAATTGCGATTGCTGCTGCGCCCTTTGGCATTCCTGCGCCGGCGGCGGGTTTAGCTGCGATTGCTGACATTATGCTGCCTCCTCGTCATGTTTTTTCTCTGGTGCCGAGTATGGGCCATAGGTCTTGCGTGCCCAGACTTCGATGTACCGTGCCATGATCGTAATGAGAAGAACGATGATTGCTCCAACAATGACCGAGCCCCATCCTCCGAAATAGTGTTCGAAGATGAGGTGTCTCCAGAGTTCGAAGAAGACGATCAGGCCAAAACAGACTCCTGATGCAGGTCCTGCGTACTTTGCTGTGAACCAGCCATTGTCGAGTGAGCTTCTTTCGCCTGCCTCGGCATATCGGACGATGTTTCCGGATGCTGAGATAGGGACACCGGCTCCGAACTTCTGGTTCTGGTACTGGCGTTCTTTCCCGTAATACGGGTTTCCAACGGCGGATCCGGCGGCTCCAAGTGCGATACCCCAGATAATACCGAGGATCGGAAGCGGGAACGGATGGCCGAGTACGGCGTTCATCAGGTAACAGATTGTTACCGTTGCAAATATCGCAACAAATGCGTGAGCTGTTGTAACGGGTGTAACCGATTTCAGGATATCAACATAGACCGGCTGCCCGAACTTGGCGAGACTTGCAGTCCTGCCAAGATATGCGGTGGTTGCATAGACGCCCTGGACAAACGATGCCAGTACGCTACCAAGAATGATAGCAAGAACCGGATTGACGTTCATTGCCATAAAGGCCCATGCAATACCCGCACCAAGAGCGATCCAGAGAGCCCAGGATGGTGGCTCACCTGCCACAGCCTTATTGAAGATACGGTGCATGTATCCCATCTGCGGTGCGAGCTGAACCTGTGAGTTCGGGTCACCCTGAGATCCGATATTGGATTCGGTATCTTCGGCTGCCCCTGCCACAGTGGCAAGCGCTCCCGCAAATGCTGCTACTCCAATACTTAATACGATGTTCTCCATGTGAGATTCTCCCTTGATCTATAAGAGTATGAGAGTGTTCGATCAGCGCTGCTTCTCCAGAGTCGGAGTACTACGTGTAGATATAAAAGACTTGATAGTGATTGAGTTAAAGGTTTCGAAATATTGCTGAAAGCGGGCATCGTCACTCTCCTTTTCAGGGAATGGCTCTGAATTTCCGACCCGTATTTCAGAACATCTTTCATTAGTGAAAAAAAAGTTTGGTTTAGAGGATTTACTTTGCGGGGATGATGAGCGAGCGCTCGCCTGCTGGCATGAACTCGCGGATCGCACCGCGTGCAAACTCCTTCCTTGGCTCGGCGAAGTCGAACTTCAGGGCTGGGTCTGCGAAGCAGATCTTGATGAGTGGGGAGAGTGAGAATGCGTCGCCACGTCCGTAGTGTGCACCACCGACGATAGCTGCATATTCTCCCTGGTGGCCGACGTTCATTGCGTAGTTGGGGTAG
>NZ_JARVGN010000355.1 GCF_029762515.1 Methanocalculus sp.
GGGATCATCGGTGCAATCGAGACTATACGGGATATAACCGATCGGAAACGTGCTGAAGAAGAGATCGCCAGATCCCACCAGAGTCTTGCAGAGATCATCAACTTTCTTCCCGATGCAACATTTGTGATCAACAACAGGGGCAATGTTATTACCTGGAACCGTGCCATGGAGGAACTGACCGGAGCATCTGCCGAATCGATGCTTGGTAAAGGCGATTATGAGTATGCCCTCCCATTCTATGGCAAACGCAGGCAGATGCTTGCAAATCTTATCCTATTGCCTGGCGCCGAGGTTGAGAGCAAATATTCCACTGTACAACGGGAAGGGGATACCTTGATCGTAGATACCTTCATTCCGGGTATGGGGGAGTCCGGCAGATATTTCTGGGCGAAGGCAAGCCCTCTTAATGATCCTGAGGGAAAAGTCATCGGTGCCATTGAGACGATACGGGATATTACGGAGAGGCGGGAGATGGAGGGGCGTATTGCACGCTCAAATGCCGAACTTCAGATTGCCGCAGAGATCCAGCAGAGTTTCCTTCCTGATCATATTCCAAAGCTTTCGGGTTATGATATCGCAGCACGGAGCGTGATGGCAAAGGAAGTGGGTGGTGATTTCTTTGATGTCATCCCATTCGAGGTGATCCCGCTTGAAAGCGGAACCCTTGGCATACTTATTGCAGATGTTTCGGGAAAAGGCGTTTCAGCAGCACTCTTTATGGCGTTGTCACGTATTGTGGTACGGATGACTGCAATCTGGCATAAGGACCCAGCCTCAGCCATTTCTTATGCAAACAATATAATCTGTCAGGATTCAAAGGCCGGGATGTTTGTAACCCTCTTTTATGGCAGGATTTCACAAGAGGATGGAACGATGACCTATGTCAATGCGGGCCATAATCCGCCGGTTGTTTACCGGGCAGGGCCACAGTCCGTTGAGGAGCTCATGCCCACCGGTATTGCTCTTGGTGCAGTTGAGGATGCGGAGTACTCCTCTGATATCATCTCTCTTGAAACCGGTGATGTCGTCGTCATGTATACTGATGGCATTACAGAGTCAGTCAATTCGGAAGGAGAGTGGTTTGGTGAAGATCGTCTCCGAATGATACTCCTTGAGAATGCAACACTTCCGGCGCAGGATATCCTGGATAATATCCTCCGGGCAGTCATTTCATTTGTCGGCGATCTGCCCCAGTTCGATGATATCACACTGATGGTGGTCAAAAAGACCTGATGAGGCGATCCGCGTTATGACGTGGAATGGCAGGATCCGGATCCACCCTGCCCTCCCAACATCAGCCAGATTACTCTCAATGAATGGGAATAATCAAGAACTTCAGAGTCGATGAAGATATACTGATGTCTGCTGTTTCGGTTCGATGATGTGGGGATATATTTGAAAAGACGCCTTCCAATACACAAGCCAGGCAGAGCCTGCCACCAGATCGATCAGGTATCACCGCCGGATGCACCTGGTTCCTCTGATAGGCCGCACTCTCCTGATCCCGCCGATACAGATGTCTGGCTGAACCGTGGCATTGCTGAGGCAGCCCTCGGACATCAAGAGGAGGCACTTCTCTCCTATGATCGTGTTCTAGCAATCGATCCGGATTATACTCCTGCCTGGATATTCCGTGCCGTTGCTCTTGCTTCACTCTCCCGTCTCAGTGATGCACTTGCCTCAAATGACCGTGCAATTGCTCTCAACCCCGGTGATGCTGTTGCCTGGATCAACCGTGGCGCCGATCTCGCCGATCTCGGCCACCCTGTCGATGCATTTGCATCATTTGAGAAGGCGATTGCACTCAACCCTGACGATGCCCTTGCCTGGTCTGGCCGGGGCACCTGCCTCACCAGCCTCGGCCGGTACGCCGATGCCCTCACTTCTTTTGATCACGCCCTCACCCTTGATCCGGATGATGGCTGTACCTGGACGAACCGTGGTAATGCGCTCCTTGGACTGGGACAGTATGCCAATGCGATCGCCTCATGCGAACGTGCACTCGGAATCGATGGTAAAGATGCGTCAGCATGGTATTTTCGCGGTGTTGCCCTTGCCAATCTCGGCAGGTATGCTGATGCCGTCGCCTCGTTCGATCGCTCCCTCTCCCTGAACCGGAGAAATGCCTATGCCTGGTATAACCGTGGCAATGCACTGAGGAGCCTGTCTGAATATGAAGATGCACTCATCTCCTATGATCGTGCCCTTGCACTGGACCAGAAGAATGCAAGTTCCTGGACCGGCCGCGGCAACGCCCTCCTCCGTCTCGGCAGATACTCCGATGCCGTCTCATCATATGGAAATGCGCTTTCAATCAACCCTGAAGATGAGGTTGCCTGGAATAATCGCGGTGTTGCCCTTGGTGCACTTGGCAGGTATACTGAAGCCCTGGCATCCTATGACCGGGCGCTGTCG
>NZ_JARVGN010000356.1 GCF_029762515.1 Methanocalculus sp.
GGAAGGATGAGTGGTTGCTCTGATCCGAGATACCTCACAAGGAGTTCTGCAAAGAATGCTGCATACCCGGACTGTGCACAGAGTGCGGCAACAGGGGGATCGTTCCTTCGCAGGTACTTCTCACAAGCGGCAATAACCATCTCTTCAGCCCTCTCACACTCTTCAAGAACCGGTGTTGGATCTGCACCGGGGATCGTATCAGCTGCATCCGTCAGGGTCTGCTTCAGGGAGGAGAGCCCAAGGAGCGAGCCGCAGGAACGCCCAAGCGGAGCTGTATAATCAGGATTTGCCGTAACCGTCATCGGTGCGGCATTCCTGAGCGATTTCAACTGATCATGTGAGAGGATCACTCCGGCCGGTATCCCGGCCATCGCAAGAATTCGTTTTGATTCATGCATATTCCCACGCCAGAAGGGATCGAGGAGGCAGATCCCCCCAAGATTCACCCCGGTAGCTGTAATCTCTGCCTCCTTCAGGAGTGTTTCGGCTGCCAGTGTAAATCCGGCTTCGGCATCTCCGAGAAAACCAGGAGAATCAACAATGAGAACAGGAAGATCGTCCAGTTCCGAGGCGAGATCCTCACCCATCAGCGCAGGAACACAGGAGTTGACGACTGCCACCCGTCCGGCTCCCGCCTCCAGAACCTCCGAGACAACTGACCGGAGGCGGGCACCTGTTCCAAAGATCACCTCATCATGCAGGATAAAGGAACCATGAAGCGGTCTCTTGACGAGCGATTTCGGGTAATAATAACAGCCGCTTGAGCCATGAATCACAACCGCAAGGTCGCCAAATCCAGCCAGAAAAGAGACTGCACCGGTAAGGGCACAGGGCCAGACGGGGTTTATACATTCAGGCACGGGAAAGACTCCTCCTCCATGAGTTGAGCATTCGCCTGGTTCCGGCGATTCCAACAGGTGGATCATAGGGCAGGGGAAGGAGATGGCTACCTGACACCTCTTTCATCTGAAGGGCTCCGAGTGCAGATTCAGCTGCAAAAACCGTTTGTGGATCTGCACCTGTTCTATTCAGCCGGACGGACTCGCACCGGAGATCATCGAAGCTGCTATAGAGGTCACTGATCAGCCCTTCTTCATCCCGGAGTGCCGAACCGGGATCGATTCCGGTACATGCTCCAAGTTGCTTGAGGAAAGCAGAAGTACCATCCGTTCCAACCGGAAAACCGGGGATGATGGGGATATGAAAGCGGCTGCCCAGGATGGAGCCGACCGGCTGAAGGGAGGATTCGCGCAGGATAGCCATCGGTGCGGAGCCGATCTTCTGGCAGTCTGAAACAGACGAATGCCGGACGAACCGGATGCCGGGAGCAAGATCAAGGAGGGAGAGGAGTCGGGTGATCTCATTAAAATTTTCTTCAGCCTCGTATTCGAGATTCTTCTCCCCGACAATCAAAATTTCTTCACCTGCTCTTTCTCCGGTCTCATCTGCAAGATTGAGAAGGGCAGCAAGAGCGTTTCGAATTCCCTCGGAGAAACCTCCCCCGAGAAAACCAGCACCGGGAATATAAATGACCGGCACACCCCGCTTCTGCCTGCAGAGTGCGGCAGTGTCATCGCCGATCGTGTCGGCAATGCAGGTGGATACAACACATATCAGAGAGGGATCCCGTGCTTCTGCGGCATCCAGCGCATCCAGCAGTGCTTGTTCACCGCCAAATATTACCTCCTCCTCGTTGATATTACTCGAGAGAAAGCAGGGGATCTTCACCTCATCGATCTCGGCTAACGAGGCATGCAGGAGTGAGGCATTGTGGTGAGTACACCCTGAAGGGCCATGGATCACCGTCACTGCATCTTCCAGAAAACCGGTCACCGAGAGGACACCCGTTAAGGTGCAGCCCTCACTCCTTGAGATATCGATAGGCGAGCGATTCAAGATCATCGATTGATAGTGGTGTCGGAATTGAGAACTCCGTATTCAGAAGAATGGCCTCTGCACAGCCCCGGTAGACCTCGGCCTGGGGTGAAGCCGGAGCATACTCGATCACGGTCTTCTTATTCAGTTCAGCCTGTGTGACGGTTTTTGACCGGGGAATGAATGCAATCATCTGCGATCCTATTGCTTCTGCAAACTCAGAGATCAGCTCATCCTCGCATTCGATATTCTTCCCATTGCCGATCACACCGGCAAGCCGGACTTTGCTCCGCTTATTTGCACTGAGACGGGAGATCGCTTTTGCAATATTGTTTGCCGCATAGAGGCTCATCAGCTCTCCCGAAGTGACAAGATAGACCTCTTCTGCATATCCTTCCCGCATCGGCATTGCAAACCCGCCACAGACGACATCACCCAGCACATCATAGACAATCAGATCCCCTCTCAACGCACCGAGCTTCTCGAGGAGCTGGAAGGTTGCGATGATGCCACGCCCGGCACAGCCGATACCAGGATC
>NZ_JARVGN010000357.1 GCF_029762515.1 Methanocalculus sp.
GTCTCCGCCTGAAGGAAGCCCTCAAGGCAACCTGTGAGCAGATCCGCACCCTTCCGCCTGAGGAACAGATCAAAGTTCTCTCATCGGTGAGGGGTGTCTCGGAGGCGGGTGCCACTGATTTCATAAAACGGCTTGACCGGCTGATCAGATCGATGGAAGGGAATGATTACCTGGCCTGCATCCATGATCGCGTGATCCTGGCGATGTCCGACGATCCAGACAGTCTTCTTTCACAGCAGATCCGGAATCGGGCCGCTCTTGCCGATGAGCCGGTGACAACCGATATCAAGCGGCTGATCCGCCACCCATCCTCTCTTCATGGAGGAAGCGGTTTCCTTGTCACGCCGCTTGATATCCGTGATCTCGAGGATTTCGATCCCCTCATCGATGCGGTCGTCTTCTCGGAGCGTCCGGTCAGAATTGATTCGTCATTTGAGACGACGATGCCGATCCTAGGGAACACCTACACGCTCACAAAAGGGATCAACACCGTCCCCGAAGCACTTGCAGTCTTCCTCTGCGCACGGGGAATTGCGGAGCTTGAAGGAGGGTCTTTATGACCATCTCCTTTGACCGTGTCAGGTCGATCCTCTTTGATGAGCGGGCAAGCGGCACGCTGACGGATATCCCATCGGATCTCTACACAAAGGTTCACGAAGAGATTGAACTGATGTACAAGGAGCTCTATGAATCCGGTGATCCCCTCTCCGAGCGTTCACAGGATATGATCCGCCAGGTTGAGAGCTACAAGTCCTATATCCAGGAGATCTTTTCGATCAGAACCGGCAGGATCATCGAACTGGCACTCGCCAAAGGGAATGGCGATACGATCGATCGCGAGATCAAGCGGCTTATGATCGCAGAGGAGCAGGCGCTCTTTGAGACTGTTTCAAAGGCGGTACAGCATGCACGGGCGGAGCTGATCGATCGCCGTTCCAGAAAACCCACCATTATCCCGGAGACCGAGATCGAAGAGCCGGTGGATGAGGCGGAAGAAGAGGGCGCCCCGCGTGGTCTCAGCCTTGTCCGGCTTATTGCCCCTATTGAGCCTTTTATGGGGATTGATGGCAGAACCTACGCACTAGCGAACGAGGATGTTGTCTGCCTTCCCTCTCCCAATGCAACGGTTCTCTGTGACCGCAACATAGCCTTAAATATAAGAATTCGCAAATAAATATGGTATTCGGGTTCCTGAAACAGAGGTATTTTTCATGAAAAGACCAGCAAAATTCAACACATATTGTCCGTTCTGCCGGACACACACGGAACATGAGATCGAGAAAGTGAAGAAGGGCAAAACAACCGGTCTTCACTGGATCGACCGCGAGAAGGCACGGAGATCCCGTGTTGGAAATATGGGTAAGTTCAGCAAGGTTCCGGGTGGCGATAAACCAACAAAGAAGATCAACGTCCGATACCGCTGTAAAACCTGTAAGAAAGCCCATCTCAGAAAAGGGTACAGAATTGCAAAATTCGAACTGACGGAGTGAGTATACAATGGTCGAGTTAAACAGGGAAAACAGAAGCAGTTTTGTCAAAGTGAAGTGTCCTGACTGTGAAAACGAACAGGTCATCTTTGAGAAAGCAAGCACCGTCGTCGACTGTATCGTCTGCGGAACAGTACTGGCAGAGACTACCGGCGGCAAAGCACTGATAAAGGCTGAGATCGTATCACAGTTTGAGTGATTATCTGATGAGCGAGAGGTACTGGCCCGAAGATGGAGAACTGGTCGTCTGCACCGTCGTTGATGTAAAGGACTTTGCAGCGTTTGTTACCCTGGATGAATACGAAGGGCGCCAGGGTCTCATCCCGATCTCCGAGATCGCGCGTGGGTGGATCAAATATATTCGCGACTTTATTCGTGAAGGGCAGAAGGTCGTATGCAAAGTCCTTCATGTCGACACCTCACGCGGGCATATTGACCTCTCCTTAAAGGATGTCAACGATCACCAGCGTCGTGAAAAGATTCAGGAATGGAAGAACGAACAGAAAGCCCACAAATGGATAGGGTTTGCGGCCGAGGTTGCAGCTATCGATCCCGCCAGGATTATTGATGCGGTCCGTTCGGAATATACTCTGATCTACCCGTTCTTTGAAGATCTTGTCATAACCGGTGAAGAGATACTTACCCGCTTCGATTTCTCAGAAGCTGTCAATAAGGCGCTGATGGTCGTCGCCACAGACAATGTCAAGGTTCAGAAGGTGATGATCTCCGGGATTATGGATATGATGTCCGATAAGCCCGATGGTGTCAATGTGATCAGACGCGCCCTCCGGAGTGCCGAGGCGAAGATCCCCGGTGTCGAGGTTGAGATCACCTATCTTGGAGCCCCCCAATACCAGATCAAGGTCACCGCACCTGACTATAAGACCGCTGAGAAGGCAATTGAGAAGGTAGCGGCAAATAC
>NZ_JARVGN010000358.1 GCF_029762515.1 Methanocalculus sp.
AGGTACGGGAGATCGGTTCGTGTCGCATCCATCGCCGAGAACATGCACTGGCCGAGGTGATCGCGGACATACCCCACAATCTCTCCTGTGATTGCCAGAACCTCTTCACGGGTCTTTTTGATGGTATTCTCACGCTGGATATCAGATGTCGGAATAAAGACATGCACCATATCGACATCGCAGTCAAGGCAGGTGTTGACATCATCGACCCGTGACCGTGAGAGCCCGCAGATTGCCGCTGAATGTCCTTCAGCTGCAATTCTGGATACGGTCTCCTTCTCCTGCTCTGAAGATGCGGGAAAACCGGCTTCGATCGCGTGTACACCAACCTCCGAGAGGATGCGTGCGATATCCAGTTTCTGTTCAAGGGTGAAGGATACACCCGGTGTCTGTTCACCATCCCTCAGGGTGGTGTCAAAAACAGTTACTCTCTTGGGCGACCTGCTTTCAACAAAGAAAGCAATTCCCCACAGAAGCTTTTGCCGTAGGCATATGATTATATTGGCAGTATGGAGAGATAAAGAGTTCTATTGCAGAATTGTCTTAAAAGAAAAGTGAACGCCCAGATCGGAATTCGAATCCGAGTCGATGCCGTGACAGGGCATCATGATAGGCCACTACACTATCTGGGCACTTTGTGGGTTGATCCCGCCTCCCGGAGTCGAACCGGGGACATCGCGGTAGCCGCGCAGTTCGCCCGCAGGCGATGATCTTACTACAGCCGCGCACTCTACCAGTCTGAGTTAAGGCGGGTAACTGCACTAAATAAAAAGGCTAAGATGACATATAAACATGTCGAATCAGCAAATACGCGCCGATTGAAAGAGGAATGAGCGAATACTGATAATGAAGAGATAAAACCAATAATGGGCAGAGATCTGAAGCACAATTGATTTTCAGGGAAGGCGTGAGGAAGGCCACTGCATCAATCCGGGAGCTCTCCGCGCAGGGGGTCGCCTCCCCCTTCGTTGACGTGTACTTCAAGACCTCCTCCAAAGACCTTCCTGATCATATGGCCCTCAGACCGGACACCCCAGACCTCAAGCATGCAATCGCCCCGTGCTTCAAGATCCAGGATGATCTGCCCGTTATTATCCTTTGACAGACGGGCATCGCGGATGCGGCCGGCATGAGTCCGATCAAGGTGTTCGGCCATCCTGAGGAAGAGGGAGAGGATACGGATCTGATCCTGAACCACCGGATCGAGGAGGCTGAAGTGATGATCTTTCTTCCGTGGTGCTTTCTTCCGGTGATACCGGGCGATCTCTGCAATGATCCCAACCTCATGCTCATCAAAGCCAACGAGATCCGCATGCCTGATAATATAGGCCGAATGGAGATGATGATCCACAAATGAGATGAAATTGCCGATATCATGGAGATATGCGGCATAAAGTAGGAAATTCCTGTCAGCATCAGAATATGAGTGGAGACCTGCCTCACGAGCCGAATCAAAAAGGAGGGCAGAGAGTCCGACGATTGTAAGTGCGTGAAGCTCATCAATCCGGCAGGATCGCCCCAGCTGGACAACACTCCGTTTTCTGGACGATATCTTCTCTGCATGAGGAAAACCGGGTATCCGGGAGAGATATTCCATGAGAAGTCCTTCACGCAGGCCATGGGGCGATATCTCGATCTCGATAATTCCAAGCTCTTCCATCATTGTTTCGAGGATCACCCCGCCACCGATGATGATATCCGCCCGATCAGAATTGATCCCCGGAACTTTCCGCCGCTCTTCCAGGGAGAGGGAACAGAGCCGCTCGATGGTGTGCCTGAGATCGTCATACCTGAGGAGGGTTGGAGATGATGTTCCCGGACAGAGGCGGGAGGCGATCTCGGCCAGATTCTGTATGGTGCCTGAACTCCCAAACGCCCGTGAATAGGGAAATTTCCGTATCCGGGTCAATGGCTGGGCGATGACATTTCTGACAAACTGCTGCATCCGGGCATATTTCTTCAATGAAACAGGGCCATCTTCACCGGGGCGGAAGAACTGGTTGGTCAGCCGGATTGACCCGAGCTTCAATGATTCAAGAGTGAGGTAGTCATGCTGGCTGCCGATGATCACCTCGGTTGAGCCTCCCCCGATATCGATGAAGATAGCCCGATGCGTGCCGATGTCAATCCCGGAGACGACACCCCGGTAGATCAGCCGTGCCTCCTCCTTCCCCGAGACGACCCGGACATCAAGATTCGCCTCCCGGAGGAGCATCTCAAGGAACTGATCGGCATTCTTTGCCTCCCGTGTGGCAGAGGTGGCAACGGCGACAAATTCCTTCACGCCATAGGCAAGGCCGAGATCAACGAAGAGTTTGGAGATGGTGACCCCGCGGCCGATCGCCTCTTCAGAGAGTTCTTCACGGGCAAAACATCCCTCGCCGAGACGGGCAACCTCCTTCTGTTCC
>NZ_JARVGN010000359.1 GCF_029762515.1 Methanocalculus sp.
ATCGTCGGTCTGCCGTCAAGTGGCGTCCATTCGAACGGTTTCTCGCTTGCCCGGAAGATTGCCCTTGAAAATGGCGGGTACGATGCGGTTCTCCAGGATGGCAGGACTGTTGGTGAAGCCCTCCTCACCCCGACCCGGATCTATGCTGAGGTGCTCTCCATCTGCCGTGCCTGCGAGGTGCATGGGATGTGCCATGTGACAGGCGGCGGGCTGCTGAACTTCCTCAGGGTCGGGCCGTTCGGCTTCAGTTTCGATGACCCGATGCCGGTTCCCGGGATCTTCTCCTGGCTTGCAGAGAAGGGTAATGTCACTGAAGAAGAGCTCTACCGGACCTTCAATATGGGGATGGGTTATGCCTTTATCGTCCCGGAGGCGAGTGCCAAAACTATCCTGAAGATGGTTCCCGGCTCAGCCGTTGTCGGGCGTGTTGTTCCTGAGCGTGGCATCTGGCTGAAGGGAAAAGAGATCAGGTGAACCCTCCCTGAAATCCCTTTTATAGTATCAGCTGTGTATCTTCAGCTATGAAGGTACCTTCTCTTATCATTCTTCTCCTCCTGCTCGTCTCTGCTGCCGGATGTGCAGCATCTGCTCCGGTTGCCGATCTCCCTGCCACTCCGGCGGGCAGCTATCCCGTTCCCCCCGAATATATCTCCGAGGCGACGATCACCCTGGTTCAGCCCGCGGCACTTGTCAGTTCCCCTTATACGGATCGTGGTTTTTCTGCCGCCACCACCGCATCTATCTCCTGGTGGCTCTCGCCTGATTTCTATGAGAACACGAATCTTTACCGGAGATATCTCCGGTCAACAGAAGCGGAACAGTTGGCATATCCGGGAGAGCAGCAGATATTCTTTGGGTTCATAACTGAACATCTTGATCTGGCGATTACCGAATCGGATACCGATGAAGAGATCATCCTCTTCCGTGGCATCTCACCCGGTTTTGCAGAAACCGTCCTCTCGAATGCGGCATATGATGAGGCGGCATTTGCGTCTACTTCCTATGATCTCACCATCCCTCTCATCACCTACGGGAGCAGTGGGGATGACGGGTACAGTAATATCCTCCTGCTGAGCCGATCTCCGGGAGATCATCTCCTCTACATCAACGAAGGTGAACGGGAGATCCTCCTGCCACGGGATCTCACCTGGCAGGTTGTTATGGTGACAGAGATAGGGGATCTCTCAATTGAATCCGATTTCCCCCTCTTCTCAAATGGTGAGATGCATGAATCGGTACAGCATGTCCGGCTCATCACCATCGTGGAGCGGGAATCATGATGAGGGAGGAACACGATCCCAAGGCCGATCCGAAGTGCGAACAGCCTCAGAAGACCCGATCCCGTTTTGTCATAGAGGAGGGAGATGCCCGGATCACCGGTTGCCGTTCACCGGATGAGGCAGAGGTGAAGGAGGGGGAACGGCTTCTCTCGAAAGTGCTCAGGAGAAGAGAACTGATATGATCTCATCTTCTGATTTATCTGCAGGGAACCCGCCATACTCCTTTTTCAAGTACCCCGTAAGAATAACAGGAAGGAAATACTGCGTTTTTTGGGATTGATATTATGGAAAAGGAACATGTTGTCGAAGAGGGGTCTCTCTTCTGTGCCATCTATCTTGATTACGAGAACCTCGCAGTCTCTGCCGGGCAGTCCTATCCTGCACTGGATACTCCCCTCTCGCTGGGTCCGATCATCGATTATGCTGCATCGCTTGGAGATATCTGCATCAGGAAAGCCTATGCGGACTGGTCGGTGGGTGAGTGTGCGGCAGATGTGAAGAAGCTCGTCAAGTACGGGTTTGAGATGCGGCATCTCCCCCAGACGAGTGCCCGGGGAAAGAACGGTGCGGATATGGATATGGCCCTTGATGTCCTTGAGGATATGATCCTGCTTCCGCATATCGGCCTATTTATCATCGGGTCAGGCGACACCGATTTCATTCCCCTGATCCGCAGGCTTCGTGCACGGGGAAAGATGGTCTATGTGATGGGTTTTGATAATTCTGTCGGGAGTGTCATCAAGGAGAACTGTACAAAGTTCCAGTCGCTTGACGAGCTCCTCGGCCTGAATGCCTCTTCCGGCATTGATCCCGCACTGGATGACGACCCGGCGCTTATCGAAGGCGACCGGATCGCAGCACGTGAACTTCTGATCCGGTTTGTGAAGACGAGAACCGATGAAGGTCCGGTGTTTCTCTCGGATCTGAAGAACCAGCTGATCAGGATCAATCCCGCCTTCTCAGAGAAGAAAATTGGATTCTCCTCATTCAAGAAATTCATCGAATCGCTCGAAGGTGATGTGGTGGAAGGGATCATCACCGACCGGAGAACCGGCCATCCCCTTGTCACCCTCCGCGATCTGGATGAGATTAATTCCGTCCATGTCGATGCAGATGAATGCCTG
>NZ_JARVGN010000035.1 GCF_029762515.1 Methanocalculus sp.
TCAGGAGTTTTTCGATGGAATCAACACAGTGGTGCGCCATCTGCTGGTAGTATGGATAATTGTATGGCGTTGTGAGTACGACGACACTTGGTTTCTCCCCGGTTTGATTGACTGCGATTGTATCCTTTTTCAGTTGCACGCCTTCGTTAAACTTTATGATCTGAGCGCCAGTCTCGACGATCAGTGCGGTGCTTCGGTAGTTGATAGCGAGATCGGTCCGTTCCGGATGATCGAAAAAATCCCCGAATTTGACGAAATAGTCCACATCTGATCCAGCAAATCCAAAGATGCTCTGCCAGTCATCACCGACGCAAAAGAGTTTGCAATCGGGGTTTTTATCCATCAGGGCTCTGATGATGTGATATCTCTGGGCGCTGATATCCTGGTATTCATCCACGAGGATGTGATCGTATGCATCATGCAGGAGATCGGGGTTTTCTTTGAGTGCATCCACAGCCAGGTTGATCATATCAGCAAAATCGATGCAATTCTTCGAGTGCAAATGGTTCTGGTATGCCTTGTAGATAATGACGGCAACATTACCGAACGATTTCTGTTTCAACGACCAGCGTTCTTCTTTCAGTCTTCGTTCGATGTCTTCCGGGGACAGGTTGTAGGTCTTTGCGATGACGATAAAATCGGCAATGTGTCCGCTCAGTCTGTTTACTGATTTTCTGCAGTCTTCCCAGACTTTATCGCGGATTTTATTGTAAGGGAGACGCGATATTTCAAATTCAGATTCTGGATCTCGCTCCTTCAATTTGGCGAGGAGTTTTCTTGTCAGGAGTTCATCAAGGTCTTCTTTCCACAGTTCCCACTGGTATGTCTCTATGAGGCCATACTCTTCTTGAGAAGCGAATTTCTGCTTCTTTGCTTCCATGCCCCTGCGATATTCCAGGGAGGGATCAACTCCTTCAAACCATGGTGGCACATTCCCCTCTTCGTTCACACCCCAGTGTTCCAGATATACATTATATTTTAGGAGGTAGAAATCGGGGCTCGGAAGACGCTCATTTCCCGATTCAGTGGTATAGGACATCCACTCTGCCGGCTCTTCATATTTTATTTCAATATCGCTGCCATCGATCGAATGGGTGAGGAAATAGTTCAGAATTCTCCGTTCAGCGTCACTCTTTACCTTGGTGCCATTCAACGCCGTGAATGAGAGACTCTGCATATACTCATAGAAACTCTGTTTATCCTGAAAATCCGCTTCCTCTTTTTGGATCTCGTCGTCCCCGAAATATTGTAAATAATTGACGATCGCACTGACAAAGTCCTGTGAATCGAATTGATTCACGTAGATACTATCGATCAAATCACGGTAGTCGTTCTTGAAGTTGTCCCCGGAAAAGAGTAGTCTTGGCGGATTTGTATTTTTATTGTGACTTGCTGTGTCCAGTATTTCTTTTCCCAAGGCATGGAAAGTTTTAATTTTTACCTCCACTTCAAATCGTTCCTTTAAGCGATCCCGCATTTCCTTCGCTGCCTTGTTCTGGAAGGCGAGCGCAAGTATTCGATCAGGATGGATGATATCTGGTTTTCGTTTTATTAAATATGCGATTCTGGTGACCAGCACTTCGGTTTTTCCCGAACCCGCTCCTGCAACGATCAGGTTGTGCTTGTCGTCCTTGATGACTGCTTTCTTCTGGTTCTCGTCGAGTGGGAAGGATGATTGGTTGAATAGATCCACGTAATCGACCATCCGCTTTTCAATAAACGAAGCGTTGAATGAACCAACCTCTTGGTTCATTGCGGTGAGTCGTTGTTGGTATTTTTCGATCTGGTTTCTGAAATCTTCTGGAATAACTCCTTTTTTCGTCAATAAGAACTGATAGTCGTTTAAAATAGAATTAAAATGATGCTGGATCTCAGTCCTCGTCTGGTATATCAGGTAGGTATCGTTTTGATTAATCTGTTCGAGGATTTCTTCTGCCATTTCTACGTCATTGCTGATAGATTTCTGCAGATTTTGAATGCTTTCTTCGAGAATCTTATTGAACCCGGATATTTTGCGCTGATGATGAAAGTATAGCGGAATGCCAATTAGTGCTGGAATTAATAGAATGCTGATATTTCTTCGGATCTTGAGGCCTTCAAGTTCCTTATTTAGTCTTTCAAATTCTATGATTTCTGACCGAAAATCCATCGAATCATTTTGTGGTTTATTTTTCTGATTATAGTGCTTTCCGAAATCATCCTCGAAGAAATCGGACGAGAATTGCCGCATTTTATTGTTGTGCAGGTGCCATCGTGAAAGCAAAACTCCGGCCTTTTGATTTACTCTCGAATCCTAATCCCTCAATTTTTCCAAGGCCTTCAACACAGCCTTTTGCACCTTCGGATTACGATCCCGCTGCCGTATCGTCAATGCGAGACGCGCACGGGGATCTCCGATATCACCGAGGGCCTGTGCAGCCTTTTGGCGAATAGCCGGGGAAGAATGGTGCAGGCATTGGATCAGGGGGTCCACCGCTCTCCGGTCACCTATACGACCCAGTGCCCCGACGACCTGCTTTTTAACCTCCTGATCCTGGGTGCTCAACAAACAGATCAGCGGCTCGACTGCCGTACTCCCTTCACGGACTAACACGGTGATGGCCCGGTCACGATCGCTTTGTGAACGATTATTCTCGAGCATTTTTATGAATAAGGGGATATTCACTGAACTACGATCAGATGGGGATGTGGGAGCTGAACTCTCATGAGATTCTATACTGGAACCTGGAATGTTATGAGGCGTTATTGCGTTGCTGGTGATATTTCCGTAGCGTTGCAGCAGGATCCGAATCATATCCGGATCTCTGTTTCCAATAATGAGGAGCCAGCGGTGGCTAGGAATATCGAGCATCAGTTCCTCGCCATATGCGGATCGAAGGAGGTCTGCCCAGTTTTCATCGGTCAGATGATCCAGAATCCTACCCAGAAGATCGAAGAGCTTTGCCTGGGCCTCCGGGTGGATTGCATCGACGAGGTTCTGGATTTTGATTGTGCCGAAATCATCGGTGGTCAGCGATTCATTGTCAGAGAAGTACTGGCTGATAGCGCCCTCGGACAGCCACTCAAACGCAGCGAATTCCTCTGATTCATCGACGACCTCCTCGATGGGGATGCCCATTTTCAGTGCCACATCCGTTATCCAGGCCAGGTCGTTCTGGTAGGTAAACGAATCCTCTGACACGAGGTAGTACCGGGGGACCGCCACGAAATGGTGAAACACCGGCTGCTTGTTCGGTCGGTTTCTCAGGATACGCCCCAGGCGCTGGATGAGCTGGAGTTCGGTCTTTGATGCAGCGACATTGATGCCGATCTCTGCATCGGGGATATCGATACCCTCATCCAGCATCTTCGGGGCGATCAGGACGCCATGTTTGCTGGCCCTGAACCGCTGGAGTGTGTGGGCAACTACTTCAGGTTTCAGGTTCGAATGGACGAGGAAAGCTGGCACCGAGCGGGAGAGGCGTGCAGCGATCCGTTCACAGCTGGCAATGTCCATCGCAAAGAGGACGCACTTGTGGGTGGAGGCCATCTTTTCTGCAAGGTCGATGGCGTGTGCGATCTTCGGTGAAGAACGGTGAATCACCCAGCGCCGTTTATTCACAAGGCCGATCAGGTGGCTCCACTCCTCCGGAATTGTGTCATTCCGGTAGCGGAGATCCTTCATCAGGCGGACAAAGTCCCCGATATGTTCGAACCGATCGAACCGGTTTCTGGAAAGGCTCCGGATTGTTTGCTCCTGGGTGGCGTTGATGTAGCCCAGAAGGTTGGTGGTTTTTTCTGTGATGGAGGCAAATTCGGTCTCTTCGGGAATGTCCAGGAATGTCTTGTGGATGACCAGCTTGAACTCGGGGATGATGCCATCCTTCCGTGCATCGGTGAGCGAATAGGTGAATACCGGTCCGCCCAGGTACCGATCCAGGACCTCGATTCTCTCCCTGCCCTCCACGGTTGCGGAGAGACCCATCTTCCAGCGGCAGGGGACGGTGAGCGCTTGCCTGAACTTGAGGCCGGCTCCGTGGTGCACTTCATCCACGATGAGGAGATCGGTGTAGTACTTGTCGGGATCTCGCAGGACTTTCTGGATCGTGGCAAAGGAGAACACGAACTTCCCCTGGAAGGAGAGGGGTTGGGTGTAGTCATCATCGGGATCCCCGATGAACCCAAGCTTCTCGATGACCTCGCGCCGCCACTGGTTGAGGATTGCCCGCGAATGGCAGAGCACGAGCACGCGAAGACTGCCCATTACCGAATAGAGATGGTACGCCGATGCCAGGCCCACGAGGGTTTTACCGGTTGCCGTTGCCATCTGCACGATCCCTTTTCCCCCGGCGCTGATCCACCGCTCACGGGCGCGTATCTGGTGCTTCCACAGGGGGAGGAGAATCTCCGGTGTCTCAGCCACTTCCCTCAGCTCGGCATCGGAATCGGGCCAGTCATTGAGGAACGCTTCCCATGCTTCAGCTCGTTTCAGGCCGAGGAAGAGTTCCATTACAAAGAGCGAGCTTCCCGCAGAGAACAGCCGGGACACGTCATCAATCGCTGACGGAGAATAACCAATCTTGATGCCGATTTTTTTGAGGATCTGGATCTTCTGGATCTCAGGATAAGAATGGAGGTCCTGCACGAGGCGCCGACGGAATGTGGAAAATTCGGCCCTTGGATCTGCCGCATCAGGTTTCTCCAGCAGGTGTTCGAAAAGAACCGCTGCAGACATCTCTGCGACATACTCCTCCAGCTGGCTATAGGCGGCGCCGGCTGTTTCCAGTTGGGGGACGAAAAGTGTCCGCTGAAAGGTGCGGAGATTGTATTCATTGTCGTAGTGGTTGAGGAGTTCTTCATCCGCAAGGCTCAGGGCCACCGGAGCGGAATGTGGATCCAGTTGGTTGGTTTTGAAATAGGGGAACGTGAAACGCTCAGGATGGTTGAGGTATTCCAGTTCGTATTCAGAAAAACGCTTCATTATTGAGCTCCGTCGGATCCACCCATTTGCGATTATATCAAACTATTATATCGAGAATAAACTCAATTTTTCATCTTTATGTAAATATTAGGTTCTCTATGACATTTTTTGAAATATAAGAGTAAAAGATTTGGCTCTGTAGAATTCCTTAACGAGAACAACAAGGACTGGTGTCTTCATCTCAGCCCCTGCCGGGTGAGTCGGCTATGTCCTCCGCTTTGCGTCACAGGGCTACGACCAGGCATGCTCCGCGGGGCCTTTGGCGTTTCACTTTTTTACCACATAATAGACATGGGAGCCCGAACCCTTCTTCTCGGCAAGACCAAGTTTTTCCAGTTTTCCAATTCTCCTGAGGACCGTGTTTTTCGAGACGTTCAGTCGAGATGCGATGTCCCCGCTCTTCATCGGCACCGTGATCAGTTTGAGGATTTGCGTATCCGTATCATCAAGAGACGCAGACACCACTTTTTTGAATATCACGGTAAATGTAGCGGGGGCTGCCTTGAATTCGACCGAACACAGGGGGTGGTTTGCAACCTCTTCCTCGATCATCTTGATGCCAAACCCGTACCGCTCGATGTAGCCCGAATCATACAGAAGATTCGATAATGACGGGTTTCTGGGGATGTGTTCAGGGTCGCGGATGTCAACGCCCGGCATGAGGCCGCCGGGATTTTTTATCTCGAACCTGTCGGGATAGACGAGGATCTTCACATCAGCGCTGATGGTATAATTCCGGTGGCAAACGGCGTTTATCAGTGCTTCACGAATTGCCCGCGGAGGGTATTCCTCAACTCTGATCCGCCGTGTCCCTACGACAACATCGATCTTTTTGATATCCCGGATCAGGCCCTCATATGCATCCTCAATAACCTTCCAGACTGGCCCTTCGTACTCCTCACTCCACATGGGGCCTTCTTCGCCCATCCCCACCTTTCGGATTTTTGCATAGGCGATGGTTTCGGTGGCGTCGGTGAAGAACAATATTCCTGCGTTGGTGAGTTTGTCGTTTCTTATGGCCCCGGCACTCCGCAGGTATCTGGGCCTGTTGTCGTCTGCGATTGTTTTTCCCCTGGTCTCTCTCACCCTCTCAAAGAACCAGTCGATATAATCCGGCCGTGCGTTGTCTCTGGGGAGCATCGGGATCTCATCCCAGTTGATGGTCCCCATTTCCGAGGAGAGCATGACAATCTCCTGGAGGGAGAGGGGTCTGACGCCGGTGCCCGTTCTTATATAGACAATCCCGCCGATCGAGCACAGGGAGGAGCCTTTCTCGACGCTGATCACAAGAAGGTCCTTGTCATCGATTGATAGCTTCTCTGTTTTTATTGACGGCGGGGGGAGTATTGACTGAACCGAACTGGTAACCCTCTCCATTGCCTCTTTTACGTTGGTTCCGACGATCTTTCCTGTATCTGATACTCCGACGAGTATCTTTCCGCCGTCGGAGTTTGCAAAGGCGGCAATTTCGTGGTGGATGTTTTTTCCTGCCGATTCTTTGAACTCAAGGACTTCGGATTCTCCCGATTGTATCAGGTAGATGAGTTCCTCCAGATCCATGGTTACTGTTGCACCATAGTCGTAAAAAAATGTAACGGTAGGTTGGTTACTGTTCCATTTTCAGGGTGAACAGTAGTGAACAGTAAAGATGGTGCGGGAGGTGCTCGGTTGAAAAATCGATGTCATTCTTCTCGATCGGTCGGGCTTGCTCACTCGCTGCGGCAGGCCTCCGCTCGCTTCGCAACACCTCCCTTGTTTTTGCCCGGTTGATGGTCATCGGCAACGCCCTCACGCGTCGCATCTCCGCTTCGCTCCGGTGCTCTGCGTGACGGCTCCTCGTGCACGCCGCCTTCGCAGACTGCTGGCGCAGACTGCTCGGCGGATGTGTACTGGTACGGTGCGAACGCCGCCAGGAATATCAGGTCTGCCGCCCTTCGGCGGCACCGCTCCCTGCGGTCGCTGACCAGATAATCCGGGCGGCTGGCATGGCACCTATAATTTTTTAAAAAATGTCGGAAAGAGTGTCATCATTCTGATAATACACGTTTGATCAACTCTTTACCACGCTCACTGGCTATTACATGAAAGATTTGTTCCTCCAATTGTGACGTGTCGAGTTCGATCGTAATTTTTCTATTTTTTGTGGTGGTGGGTTTATGCTTGCTTTCAACTTGTTTTTCTTCTTTTGTACTCTTAATTTTTGAGAATATCCCAAATATATCTGAAAAATCAAATTGTGCTGCAGTTATATCGATGTCTCTTACCCGCCTGACAATTTCCTTGCTTTCTGGGCGTAATTTTCGTTTTTCGCCAATGTTTACGAAATAAACATAGATTTCTCTGTAAGAGAGATTGCATACAGCGCAGTCACAAAATGTCAGAAGCGCTTCTCCCCTGAAAAGGAGCATATAGGCAAACAATGCATGGAAAAATGGGACTGCCTTGAGTTGGCACGGCGTGAATCTCGGAATTTCTTTGTTGGATTTTTTCTCGTCTGAAGCTTCGAATAGTTTTTCTACCGGTACCCGTTCTGTTGGAGGTGTTTTTTCTTCAATGTCTTTTAGATCTACGCCGCAATGGACACAGTAATTTGAATCATCTTTAATCTCTCCACCGCAGACATCGCATTTTTTCAAAGTCATTCGGTTCCTATTCAAAACCTTATGGGATTTAAGTTCAATCCCAACTCTGGCAAACTATGTATATATTAATATTTGATATATTCAGAAATCTCAAAGGATAACTATATATAATATCATATTAAAATATGACAGCAATGGACTTTTTTTTAGATTCGGGGTTGATTTATGGGTTGGTTGATGAAAGAGATCGTCATCGAACCCGAATACAAATATTTTTTGAATATTTAGACTTTGATTCGCATAACTTTGTCTCAACTCGAAGAGTTGTGGATAGAGAGTTAAAAAATATTAGACGAAAACGGACGGAAGGAGTTTCTAGGGAAGAAAGAGAATATCAAAGAATGTGGACTCATTTATTAGATATTATTGGTGATGTTGATTATATTGAACATTATCTGTTTGACCGTCTTTTTCCAAATATACGTGAAGTTTTAGAAAATAATAAGCAAGATGATAATCCGAAAGATCGAGATGCAGATTTGTTATCAAATGCGTATTTATGGGATTATCATCGAGACGAGCTAGATACACCACAATTTGTTACTATTGATAGAAATGATATTATTCGTAATCAACATGAAATAAAAAATGCTGCGGATATTTGCCTATCCTGTGATTCACAATTGCAAATGACTCCCGTTTAATTTTCACAATATAATTTTCTATAATCGTTTATTGTTGGGGAAAGATTTTTTTCTTTTAAAATCTTTGAAGTATCCTCTATTTGCGATATTGCATCTTTTAATTTGTTATCAAGGTTTTTGGAATATATACCAATTTCTTCCTCTTTTTCATCCCCGATCACAGTTTGTCTAAATGGAGGTAATCCAGTGTAAATGTCTTCATAATAAAATTCTTGAATATTTTGGATGATCCTTTTCATCCCTTTTAGTGCCAATTTTCTTGTTTGTGAAGTTAAGAGCATATCCTCAAATAAATCCACGAAATTTGAAAAAACATCCAATACATCAGTATCGACATGCTTTAAAAATGGATAATATGATGAGATTAAATCAGCAATATCATTATAAGGTTCTTTAGAAACTTGAATTCTTGTATCTGAGAGGTTTTTTAAGGATTCTAAAAATAAATCACTGAATTTGTAAAATTCTTTATATTCCTCTGGAGGGAGCTCATAGTGAACCCAATGTAGAAATGTTGATTGTTCTGAAATGAAATTCGTTTTATTTGTTCTCAAAAATGGAATGATCTTGGTTGAAAGTTCCTTATCAACTTGTTCTTTTGGTATTTTTGTTGCCCTTAAATTTTTTCTTAAAGGAAGTTGCTTTAATATTTCATCAGTAATGAAGGAATAGTAGCCATGTTTGTACCACCCTCGATTAATTGAGTCGTCGTCAAGATAGTCCGCAGCAAGGCACACTAATTTCACAAGTCTCCAGCGAGGAAGATACTTACAGTCTGCACCATACTCTTTTTTTGTAGCGGAAAGTACTGTGTGAATAAAAGATACTGAATTTGATTCCATTGAATGCACCAACCGCCTCACCTAAAGGGCTTAAAGAGCGACAAAATATAATAATTTTGTTGATTGCAAAATGTGTTTATTCTTTATTTAAACGATTCGATCCGTTTCCTCATTATTTATTCTCAAAAATGATGAATTTGAGCATAATGTCGTCCTTCTAATTATGTTGCAAAATAAGCTGTATACACACAAGATATTCATTTACTTGGCCTAACTGCTTGATAACTCGCTAAATCAAGCATCAGTTCCCGATAACAATTAAAACACCAGTCACGCTCTCGTACGTCGTATCTCTGCCTAGCTTCGGTGCTCTACGTGGTGGCGATATTCTGATGTGGTGCTAACGCCGCCAGGAATATCAGGTCTGCCGCCCTTCGGCGGCACCGCTCCCTGCGGTCGCTGACCAGATAATCCGGGCGACGTATCCTCAACTGGAATGCGCTTAGTAACCGCAATCATTGAAGCTGAAACCCGGAATCAGGTGAATTGAGAAAAAATGGCTTGTCGATGTAAGGATTCAAGAGTCGGAAAGGAAAATCTCGCATTTTTATAATATTATTGAATTATAATTACTATTTTATTGTTAAAAATT
>NZ_JARVGN010000360.1 GCF_029762515.1 Methanocalculus sp.
TATCCAGCACCTCGATCTCATGGAGTGTCCTGATACGGAGCGCCCGCTTCACAGCACTCCGGCGTGGGGGGCGCTGGTAGACCCTGCCACAGAAGCTGCTGACCACCTCCCGGATCTCGTCTTCGGCTACATCGCCATGCAGCTTCAGGAGGCAGATATACTCCTTATCATGGGCGAGGAGATGCTCTGCGATCTTGGCAGCCTTTCCAAGCATCACGATCAGGATGCCGGAGACCATCGGGTCAAGGGTCCCTCCCTGCCCGGTACTGACACCGAGGATATCCCGCACCCAGGCGGCAACCTCGTGGCTGGTGGGGCCGGGCGGCTTATCGATGATGACTATTCCTGACTGTATGGTGGTCTGTTTGTCTCCGGTCATGATCTCTTCACTCTCAGGTAGGTATTCAGTGCTTCAAGGGTTCCGGCAAGAGATCCGTCACCGATAACCGCCGGCTCCACTCCCCCTTTCCGCATTGCGTCTGCGGTGATATCCCCGATTGCAATCGGGATGATATCTGCATTCTTCTCCCAGACAGCCATCAGAAATGAGTTTGCGCTTGTAAAGAGGATCGCATCTGCCCCATCTGTGTCAAGTGGTGTATGCGTCGGAACAAGCCCATAGCACCGGTACTCATATGCCGTGCCTCCGGCATCTTCAATGCCCTGAATGAGGGTGGGGTTTGGGACATCGGCACGGGGAATGCCGATCGCCTTCCCCTCAATCCAGTCGCCGAGGTAGGGCACAAAATCCCGGGAATAGTATGTGGGGAGCGTTTCGACCTTCAGCCCTTCCTTCTCCAGCATCCGGGCAGTCTGGGGTCCGATTGCGATGATCCGGGCATCTGTTTCGAGCAGCGGGGCAATCCGCTCGGCAGGAAGCGCGCTGGTGAAGAAGATGCAGTCGAAGGCGCCGCGGTTTGCCTCCAGCACAAACGCCTGGATCTGGTTGTCATAGACATCTGCAGCCAGAGGCGAGACAATCCGGCAGGAATGGCCGTATTGCTCACAGGTAGCCCGATCCCTGCCTGCCTTCTCCGGAAGCCTGGTTATCGCAATGATCATTGATCTCTATAGGGACGGATGCATGATATTCTTGTCTTCTCTGGTTCAACCTTCACCTTCGCATGATGGATGGGATCCTGATCGGAGCGGCAATCGGTGTGGTACTCGGTACCATCAGCGGGTGTACGCCGGGGATCCATTCAAACACCATGGCAGGTATCCTGCTCGGGGTGCATCCGGCACTCCTTCTCCTCTTTGGTCCTGCCGTCTTTGCAGCATCTGTCACAGCAACCCTGATCACGCATACCTTCCTTGATGCAGTTCCTTCCACCTTCCTCGGCGTGCCCGATCCAGATACTGCGATTGCGGTTCTGCCTGCGCATGATCTCTGCATGAAAGGGCTTGGTGAGGAGGCGGTCCGGATCTCGGCACTTGGATCTGCTGCGGGTGCCGCATTCGGGCTGGTGCTCTTTCCGCTCTTCTTCTCTCTCCTGCCTCCGCTCCAGCCGTACCTTGACTGGTGGATCGGCCTGCTCCTGCTGACGGTTGCCGGGGTGCTGGTGGTAAGGTCAGAGGCGCCGGAATGGGCTGTTGCTGTCTTCATCGCATCGGGGATCCTCGGTTCATTCACGCTTGCCTACTCATACCTCTCCTGGCAGGTGCTCCCCGGCGGGAGCCCGCTCCTCCTCCCGCTCTTAACCGGCCTCTTTGGACTGCCGATCCTCCTGAAAGGAGCAACAGGCACAATCCCCGAGCAGATATACCGGGGGATCCGGATGGAGCGGCGGGAGATCGCCGGGGCTGCTGCTGCCGGTTCGGTTGCGGGTGCAGTCGTCGGGTGGATGCCGGGTTTCTCAAATGCAACTGCAAACGCGGTACTTGCCTCATTTATCTCATATACCCGGAATGGGAGGGGGTATATCCTTGCAACCGGTGCGGCGAATACGGCAAATGCGTTCCTCGGTATCGCCGCCCTCTATGCCCTTTCGCGGGCCCGGAACGGTGCGATGGTGGCAATCGCAACAGATGAACTGCCGCCGCTTGCCGGGATCATGCTTGCTGCCTGTCTCGCTGCGGTGGCTGCGTATCCGCTGACAATTCTCTTCTCAAAAGGCTCACGGTACCTGGCAGCCCTGAATGTCAGGCGGCTGAATCTTTCAGTGGTCATCTTCCTTGTGGCATTGACAGCTCTTGTGACGGGACCGTTTGGACTCCTGATTCTCGCGCTTGCAACCGCAATCGGGACGGTGCCCCCGATGGTCTCGGTGCAACGGGTCTTCTGCATGGGGGCGATCATGGTTCCGATCATCGTCTGGTCGGTTCTTGGGCTTCCACTCTTTTAGATGAGACCTGCCAGTATCCCGATATAGGCGAAGTACCCGATGAGAACAACAGCCG
>NZ_JARVGN010000361.1 GCF_029762515.1 Methanocalculus sp.
TCTTTTTTAATTAATAACTACCTAATAATAAAGAACTGATTTTGGTGGTACGTATGTTTCACACACTCCTGGTCGCAATTGACGGCTCTGAAATTGGTATGAATGCTCTTGATAAGGCTGTTGAGCTTGCCCGTGGGTTCAAGGCAAATCTCCATGCAATCTATGTCATTGAGACAGGGCTCATATCATCTGTTCCGATGGATAACACATGGGAGGTCATCTATAGCCTTCTCGAAAAAGAAGGAACCGAAGCACTGCATAAAGCTGAGGGAAAGGCTGCTGATGCCGGCATAACACTCACAAAACATCTCCTCTCCGGCCATGCAGGCAATGAGATCCTCAACGTCGCCGAGCAGGTGAAAGCCGATCTGATCATAGTTGGTTCACGCGGCAAGTCCGAGATCGATCGCCTCTTGATCGGGAGTGTTTCAGCCCATGTCGTGAAATATAGTACCGTTTCAACTATGGTGGTGAGGGTATAAGCACAATGATAGTTCGTGACTACATGACAAAAAATGTGGTCACAGCTGACACCCCTGCAAACAGGGATGAGATCCTGAAGATTCTGAAAAGAACCGGGATCAGCGGCGTTCCTGTGATGAAAGACGGGAAGTGTATCGGGATCATAACCAGAAAAGATCTTCTCGGAAATCCTCATGAGACACAGATTGCATTATTGATGACCCATGACCCAATCTCAATAACACCAGATGCAACCCTGAGAGAGGCAGCAGATATAATCATTACAAATAATATCAGGCGGCTTCCGGTTATTGAAGACGGCAAACTCGTTGGACTCATCAGCGTTGCCGATCTTGTCGGGGCAGTTGCCCAGCTGAAGATCAAGGATGAGATCAAGAACCGGTATATTGCCAGAACATTTGCCCTCTGGAGTGAGACCCCACTCACAATTGTCGGAAGGATCATGGAGATTGCCCATGTAGATGCAATTGCCATTCTTGATTCTGAAAGCAGGCTTGAAGGGATCATTACCGAACGTGATCTCATCAGGTGCTCCTGTATTGAGGACGATGTCGAGGTAAGCGACTTTTCAAACGGCACAGACGATGACGAATGGACATGGGAGAGTATACGTGACATGCATATGATCTCCTATGGAATATCCCGGATTCAGCTTCCAACAAAACCCGTTAAACTTGCAATGGTCAAGAAGGTTATTGCCGTTCCAACGAATGCCGGGGTTTCCGAATGTGCATTGAAGATGAAGAGAGGGCGTGTCGATCAGCTGCCAATAGTCAACGGCGATAACAGGCTTGTTTCAATGCTCTATGATCGGGAGCTTATCAAGGCACTTCTCGACTATACACCACAATAAGAATATTTAATATAAGTAATCACTAAAATATGATACAATACCAATCATTTTTTTCATTCTGATTTTTGGGGGCATATTATGATGCAACAGCCACAGGAGATTATGAAGGGAACGACAACAATCGGAATTGTCTTCTCAGATGGAGTCGTGCTCGCAACAGAGAAACGGGCAACGATGGGCTATATGATCGCAAGTAAAAATGCTAAAAAGATCTATCAGATTACCAACACAATCGGCATGACAACAGCCGGTGGTGTAGGAGATGCCCAGCAGCTTGCACGACTGATGAGTGTGGAGAGTAATCTTTACCAGATCCGGCGAAGGACAAATATCTCTGTCGGAGCCTCGGCAACTCTCCTCTCAAATTACTTAAACCAGAACCGTTACTTCCCCTATTATGTACAGCTCCTTGTTGGAGGCGTGGATGATACAGGATCTTCTGTCTATTCGGTTGATGCAATGGGCGGAGCAACACGTGAAGATGACTTCGTTGCAACCGGATCCGGATCTCCGATGGCATTTGGTGTGCTTGAGGACAGGTTCAAGGCAGGACTCTCAGAGAAAGAAGCAACCGAACTTGCTGTCCGTTCCTTAAAATCTGCCATGAGGCGGGATGCAGGTTCTGGTGAGGGGTACCAGCTGGCTGTTATAACAGCAGAAAAATTCGAGGTGCTTGATGATAGCACCCTCGAAAAGATCGTTAAAACCCTTCGCACATAACATTTTTTTTAAAAACTTTTTTAGGAAGATTCCATGTTAATTGAGGACAGACTCAAAGAGCTGAAAGAGCTGATAAACCGTAAAGTACCTCCGGGTATAACGGTATCCAATGTCGAATTTGAAGGGCCCGAACTTGTCATCTACACAGATGATCCCAAACAGTTTGCAGATCAGGCAGATCTGATCAGGGTGCTTGCACGCGATCTCAGGAAACGGATCGTTGTCCGCCCGAACATTCTCGAGGATCCTGAGAAGGCATATGACGAAATTGTCAGGATTGTGCCGGAAAATGGCGGTATCACCGACATATTCTTTGATCCGGAT
>NZ_JARVGN010000362.1 GCF_029762515.1 Methanocalculus sp.
AATCGTCTATGCTGAGGGTATCTTACATTGTGGAGGTCTGGAGCCTCATATTACGTTATTCTGGCTTTTCAGAAGAAGGCTGCTACCCTGAAGGTGATGGTGATCAGGAGGGCGGCCGGGATCACGTACCTGCAGAGGATAGGCACTGCCCGGATGAGGGGAGAGCTTTCTGAAAGGTCACCCCATAGAGTCTTCTGGTCAAAGAGCCAGGCAAAAGCGATTGAGAGGAGAAGAGCAGAGGCTGAAAGGCCTATCGTCCCGAAGACCTCGTCCATTGCGTCAAGGATGGGCATATCGGCGATTCTGAGGGATAATACACTGTAGCTTGCAGCAGCAGGCATGCCTGTGATGATGAGAATTAAAGTGACAAGAGCAGCCATTGATCGTCTGGATCTCCCAAAGACTCCTGCCAGGGCGGCTGTTGGAACCTCGATGAATGATATGGCAGAGCTTGTTGCGGCAAAGAAGACGAGGAGGAAGAAGAAGACGGCAAAGACAGCACCAAACGGCATCAGTTCGAAGGCATAGGGTAGGGTGGTGAAGACGAGCTCAGGCCCGGCTGCTGGTTCGAGGCCATAGGTGAAGACGATCGAGAAGATAATGATCCCGGCTAACAGGGAGACACAGATATCTGCGATGGTGACGGTTGCCGCAGATGCCGGGATCTTCTCGGCGGATCCCAGATATGCACCATAGGTGAGGAGTGTCCCGTACCCGACCGATAGCGAGAAGAATGCCTGGCCAAGGGCTGCCCCCCAGATGAGAGGGTCTGTTAAGACTGAAAAATCAGGAGTGAAGAGGTACACAAGGCCGGATGCAGCACCGGGGAGCCTGATTGTGAAGAGAAGCATGATGAGGAGAAGGATGAAGATCAGCGGGACGAGGATAGTCGTCGTCCGCTCGATCCCCTTTGTGACGCCGGATGAGACGATCACCCCGCAGAGAATAGCTGCAAGAATGAAGAAGAGGATTGGAAGGTACGATCCAGTAAAGTCTGAGAAGGGCTCAAGGGTTCCGGTGAGGGAGAAGGCAAGGTACCCAAATGTCCATCCCGTGATGACAAGATAATATGAGATGACCCCGATCACCACGAATAAGACGATCCAGCCCGCCCACCTGAGGGAGGCTTTCTCGAAGGCGGCGATGACGGCACTCCGTGTATGCTTGCCGGCCTGCATCTCAAGGATCATCAGCGGCAGGCCGACGAGGAGGACGGCGGTAAGATATGGTATCAGGTAGGCGCCGCCGCCGTTCTGCCCGACGATGGTTGAGAAGCGCCAGATATTCCCGATGCCGACGGCTGATCCTATTGCTGCAAGGATGAAACCGATGCGGGAAGACCATTCTTCCATAGCGGGCTGATTGGCGTGATGACAGATAAAGGGTTCTGGAGCGACACGGGTAAAAAGAGAGACCTAATGCCTGTGAAAAAGAGAGAGGTGGAATTTTAATGCAGCGTTCTGGCAGCGTAGTCCCGTGCACCGGCGGCAAAGGAGATGATCGGGGGCTTTTCAACCGGATCGATAATACAATCGATGACAGTTGGTTTTCCCGAGGCGATGGCCTCCGGCAGAACACGGGCGAGCTCTCCGGGTTCCCGGACAGTGATCCCGACTGCTCCGAGCGATTCTGCAAGTTTTGCACAATCCATAGGCTTAAACCGTGTCAGTATCGTCTCCTCACCAAGGGAGAGGGACTGGAATGCATGGATCAGGCCGAGCATGCTGTTATTCATTACAACCCAGACGACCGGAATATCGTAATTGACTGCGGTTGCCACCTCCATCCCGTTCATGCCGAAGCATCCGTCTCCGACGATGGCAACAACCGGCCTGTCAGGGGCAGCCAGTTTGCCGCCGATTGCAGCGGCTGTTCCAAACCCCATGGTTAAGAGGCCAAACGGTGCGATGAACTGCCCCGGTCTGTTCATCTTCAGGTAGTGGAGTGCCCAGATGAGGTGGCTCCCGACATCGCTGAAGAGGATGGCATCATCGGGGAGCCCGTCCTGGAGATCCTGTATCAGGCGCTGGGGTTTGATCGGCACCTGGCTGCTCTGCATCTTCTCCGGTTCAATAACCATCCCTTTCTGTTTCTTCTCTTCCATGAAGGCAAGAGATCTCTTTGTGATTGCAGCCTCCTGCTCGTCGAGATACCGAAGCGCCCTGAAGGAGATCTCGGAGATGACGGTCTTTGCATCACCGATGAGCGGTATATCCGCAGGATAGTTGATGTTGATGATCGTGGGATCGATATTGACGTTGATCAGGGATCGGGACGGGAGGATCTCAGGATCCCAGGAGAAGGTGGCGGTCTGGTTCAGGCTTGACCCGACGACCAGAAGGACGTCGACTGTTTTTGACTTGATATAGGATT
>NZ_JARVGN010000363.1 GCF_029762515.1 Methanocalculus sp.
GATTCGTTGCACCCCGTTGCCCTGCGACCTAATTAGATACGCAGAAGTCCCATTTATACCCTCTCTTTTGATCACCAGAAAACAGGCATTCAGACCGATGCCCGACCCCCGGAATACCACAAACCGGGGAGATAGCTCCCGACGATACCAGTCAGGGAGGCGATCGCGCAGAGAGGATCCAGATGAACAGACCACCATCGCCATCACAAACGCGGCTCCGCGCATCCGGGAACACAACCAAACCATCCAGCTCAGAAGGTGGGAACCGGAACCCGTGCAACCAGGATCTCCCCGTAAAAGTCCTCCTGGATGAGATCGACGCGATCCTCAAGCATCAGAAAGAGCGTGGGAATATAGACATCATACAGGTGGCACCCGATCTCAGATGCAATCAGGGAGAGAGGGACCGGAGTACATCCATCGGGATCGAGGAGAAGGAGCGTCGCATAGATCGTGGATGAAGCCTCCTCAAAAGCCTCCTCATGGGCGATCTCGACGACATCCTCGGCGATCACAAAGAGGTCATCATCATCAGCCAGATGCCGCCGCCTCTGCCGCCTTCGCTCCTCCTTCTCTGCCAGTTTCAACTGGGTGATCAGTTCATAAAGGGTAACAGGCCGTGTCCGGTACTCCTTCCGCTTGATCCGCCGCTGGATTTCCCGTTCAAGCACCTCGATCGGACCGAGATGCGACTCGATCCCCTCTCCATCCTGATCCCCATCAAAGAAGAGCTCCTCGCCAAAATCTTCCCCCCCTTCCTCTTCAACATCCGGATCAGGCACCCGTTCGATCAGTGCATCGGATTTCATCCTGAGAAGAATGGAGGCATAGAGAAGCGTCCGGCCGGAGATGCGGAGATCGAGCTCGCGCCTCCTCTCAAGCTCACCGAGGAAACGGTCTGTTAAAAGAACAATATCAACATTCCAGGGATCGATCTCCCCGCTTTCTGCCATGCGGACGAGGATCTCGATCGGCTCTTCATTGATCGATTCGTCAGGCATTGCACTTCACACCGGTAACAAGGGTACTCTTGTCCGGCCGTATGGTCACCCCGATGATACGGTCTGCACCCTGAATCATCGGTTTACGAAGAGAGATGGCGATAAACTGCGAGGTCTCGGAGAGACTTCTGATCATCTGTGAGATCCCCTCAACATTGGATCCGTCAAGATGCATATCCACCTCATCGAGGCCATAGAAGGGGGCAGGCATATGCCGTTGGATCGAGAAGATCAGGGCAAGTGTCACAAGAGACTTCTCCCCACCACTCATCATATTCAGCCTACGGACATCCTTATCCTGTGGATGCACCTCAAACGTCAAACCACCGGCAAAGGGATCCTCCTCATTTTCCAGGATGAGCCGACCCCAGCCCCTCGCAAGGCGCCCATATATCTCCTTGAAGTTCGAGTCGATCGCCTCAAATGTCGAGAGGAATGCCTCGCGTTTCATCCGCTCAAACCCTTCGATCCGCTCAATAAGATCGGAACGTTCACGGGAGAGGATATCTTTCCTCTCAGTCCGCTCCCCCACCCGTGCCAGGACACGATCATACTCCTCAATCGCAAGCATATTGACCGCCCCGATCTTTCTGATCTGCCGCTCGGTGATCGCAATTCCCTCCTCGATCTCCTCAGGAGAAAGCTCGCATTCGATCTCTTCTGTCTCCGGGGCGAGCGCGGCGATCTCAGCGGCGATAGACTGCGCCCGCTCCTTCAGGGCTTCTGCCTGGATCGTATGCCGTTCTTTCTCATTGGAATGGCGGATGAGCTGTCGCTCGATATCGGCAACCTGTTCATCAAGTGCACTCCTCTTCTGGCGGAGCGCCTCTATCTCATCCGAGAATGTCCGCTGCTCCTCCTCAAGCTGAAGGATCCGTTCGCGGGAGACCTTTATCTCCTCTTCATAAGATTTGTTTTCTGTTTCAAGCCGGATATTTGAACCAACTAACTCCTCCTTCTCTTTTGTCATCTCTTCGATGCGTTTTGAGAAGTACTGGCGTTCGCGCTGGAGATCTGCAATATCTGCCTCTTTATTCCGGAGACGCCGCTCGAGATCCTCGATGGATCGTTTCAGATCAGAGATGATCTCTGCAAGCCTGACCGCCTCGGATGCCTCCATCCGCTTTTTGATCTCATCCACCCGTGCATTGATGGTGCCGATCTGATCGGTGATCGCATCAAGGGTCTCTTCCAGAGCAGCGATCTCGGCCGCTATCTCGGCTTCACCGCCTTCAAGTTCGGAGAGGGCGCCAGCGAGGCCTGCAATATCAGTATCAAGCTGTGCTATCCGCTTCCCATATTCCTCCACGATCAGCTCAAGTCGTGCCGCCTTCTGCTCTGCCTCCTG
>NZ_JARVGN010000364.1 GCF_029762515.1 Methanocalculus sp.
GCATGGACGAGGTGCTGGTCCAGTGGCGCACCATGCCGGCCAAATCGGAGGAGAAGTCCTGCGGCCAGAAGGAGACGGTCTACGCCGTCCTGCGGGACAATTTTGCCCGATTGGGCCTGGGGGGGGTGGACGAGGCGATGCTCGCCATCCTCAACAATCAGCACTGCGTGCACGATAAGGCGTTCAGCTGCCCGGATATCGAATGCGCCCTCGCCACCCTTTTCCGGGCGAACGCGGCCATCCTGAAGACTGCGCCCCTATTCCTCAGCAGGCCCCATCTTTTCGTAACAATGGCTGCGTATTCGTTGTTTTTTGCCAGAAATATCGTGAGATCCTATGGATTTACTCCTCTCCTGCGGGCTCTGGGCAAATTTTTTGAGAGGTAAAATCTCCTCCTACCCATCCACAGGAATTTGTATTTAGATCGTCCAATTTATCATTTGAATGTTTGGCAATTAAATTTCATGGGTTTTTGACTGCTTAGGGGCAACCTCAATTCGATTAAAATTATTCTACTGAGCCAAATTTTTCATTTTCTTTAATAAATCAATATCCTCATTAATAATGAATGCGCGTTTTCCTTTTTTTGATTTCGGAATTTCATCAACAATTTTAATATAAATCTCCATTCCAGCAGCGATTATTGATAATTTTTCATTTAATTCTTTGATTTCATCATCGTTACACCAGGGATTTTTTACAAGATTTACTTCCAGCACATATCCCGGTTTTTGTACATATTGAATTGCGTGAATACCGCTACGGAATCTATTTTTATTATCAATGGCAGTAGCTATGCCTATTCCATGGTGCACCAAGAATGATGGAGTTAAAAAGCCATCTTTTGTAATTATAATATCATTATCTCTTCCTTTAACTTTGATCAATGGTAGATCCCTGCCACATGAACACTTCTTATTAAGGAATTTGACTGAATCTCCGTTAATATATCTAATGAATGGCATTGCCATGTTCCAAAGATCAGTTACTACCATTTCGCTCCCATTTTCTTCAATAATTGCTCTTTCCATGCAGTAATGCAATCCTTCATGTGCATCACATTCCCAAGCACACGCACCTCCGTCATTACAACAATACTCTTCGAAAACAGGGCAATTGAATGCCACTTCCATAGTCTCTCTCTGGAAATCATAAAGATTCTCAGAAATAGGATTGATAGACTCTATTCCTTCGAGTATAATATCATTATCGAGGCAAAATTTTGCAAGAATGTAGAGTGATCCCACGTAGCCCCTGAGGTGCTGCGGATTAAATTTCTTTATCTCTTCAACATTTTTATGCATATTTTCTTTGGTAAGATCACCATAGAGATTGAGTGTGTTTTCCACTTTCAGAGTCCCTTGTGCTGATGCTACCACAGCAAGTCTCTTTCCTGGTTGATATCCATTCCATGACCACCCACGAAGATGTGCATTCCAACGAATTTCACTACTTTTATGGGATTCATAATATTGTAGTGAAGTTCCGGTCGAACCCCCCGTATATAGGGTGTTGTATATCATTTCCTCATTAACTAAATCAGGATTATTTTGTAATTCTTCCCGTGTAATAATTGGTAATTTTCGGAGATCGTCAAGAGATCGTATATGTTTTGGTGCAATCCCCGCTAATTTTAATTTTTTACGGTAACCGGGAACGTGTTTATATGCGTATTTAAGGATCTTGTGAAGACGATATTCCTGAAACTCGATGAGATCTTCGTGTTTCCACCATTCCGTATCAAAGAGGTTGATACATTTATTGTATTTAGCCCATTTCAGATAATACCGGATAGATTTCTTTTGCATCGTGTCGACCCCTGTTAATGCATAATATGACAACTTTAATTTCCTATGTCGGATTTGTTTGAATATTTTTGGAAATTGTCGTTAATTTTTGAATAACTTCATTCCTCTATTCAATATCGAGAAAGATGTATAATTTTGAATGATCTGAATAAGACTTTGGATCTAGTGTTAAGATATTTTTATCATTCACCGATCAATATTTGTAATAATCGGTTTCTTATTTTTATACAATTCAATATTAAATAATTCCAATCATTCAAAGATTTGACCTTTTTTACTTATTGGTATCAGGATGAGACAAATAATAATGTTCTTAATCTCCATCCAATGAATCCTCTTAAAAACGCAGACCATCTCACCCGCCCGACTGATACAGCTCGTAGTACTTCCCCCGCCGATCCATCAATTCGGTGTGCGTGCCGCTCTCCACGATCCGGCCTTTGCTCATGACATAGATGATGTCGGCCCGCCGGATCGTCGAGAGCCGGTGGGCCACGATGAAGGTGGTGACCGTCCGGGCG
>NZ_JARVGN010000365.1 GCF_029762515.1 Methanocalculus sp.
GGGGAGTTTGTTAAAGGGAAGGAGAACCTCCTTCACCGCCACATGGCGAATATCACGTTCGGTGTAGCCGATCTCCGATATGCTCTCTCCAAGCATGATCCGTGCAGCGATTTTTGCGAGTGGAATGCCGGTTGCCTTTGATACAAAGGGCACTGTCCGGCTTGCACGCGGATTGGCTTCGAGTACATAGACCTGATTGTTCTGGATTGCATACTGGATATTTATGAGGCCGACAACGCCAAGACCAAGAGCAAGTTTCCGGGTATATTCCCGAACGGTGGCGATCGTCTCGGGACGGAGTGACTGGGTTGGTATGACACATGCCGAATCCCCTGAATGGACTCCAGCCTCTTCAATATGCTCCATGATACCGCCTATCAGGACATCAGTTCCATCACAGACTGCATCAACGTCAAGCTCGACTGCATCCTGCAGGAACCTGTCTATCAGGACTGGGTGTTTTTTGCTGACACGGACGGCTTCCTTGATATAGGTCCCAAGCTCGATATCATCGTGAACAAGCTCCATTGCCCGGCCGCCAAGGACGTAGGATGGCCGTACAAGGACAGGGTAGCCGATCCGATTTGCAATGGAGAATGCCTCTTCTTCAGAGTAGGCTGATCCGTTTGCAGGGCTTGGAATCCCAAGTTCTTCGAGGAGAAGACTGAATCGGTCACGGTCTTCTGCAATGTCCATCGCATCGGGAGTTGTTCCAAGTATCTGGGTAGAAAGTCCGAGACGTTTGATCTCCTCGCTGATCGGGATAGTAAGGTTGACGGAATTCTGCCCTCCAAACTGTACCATGACGCCATAATAGCCATCACTCCGGAGAATGTTCATAACATCCTCAAGCTGCATCGGCTCAAAGAAAAGCCGATCTGAAGTATCAAAGTCTGTTGAGACCGTCTCCGGATTATTATTCACGACATGGACTTCAACACCACGTTCCCTGAGCGCCTGGATTGCATGAACCGTGCAGTAATCAAACTCAATCCCCTGCCCGATCCGGATCGGCCCGGATCCAAGGATGAGAATCTTCTGTGCATCATTCTTTGTCAGTTCGCACCCTGTCTCCCAGGTTGAGTAGTAATAGGGAGTCTGTGCCGGGAACTCTGCCGCACAGGTATCAACCATTTTATATGTGGGATTGCCGGTTATTGCTTCGAGAGCGGCAATGGTTTTTCCTGTTCGTTCAGCAAGTTCGGTATTTGAGAATCCAAATTTCTTTGCCGATCGCAAATCTTCATCTGTTGATTCCGGGGAGAGTGATTGTTCGATCTGAACAATATGCCTGATTTTTTCCAGGAAGAAGGGCTCTATCTGGGTGAGCGTGTGAATCTCTTCTAATGAGAAGCCGATTCGAAACGCGTCAAAGAGGGTAGAGAATCGCTCATCGGTCGGACGCTGGAGAATCATCCGTATTTCATCGGGATTGGTGTGGGTAATAACATCGGTGTCGATTGAGCGGAGTGCTTTTTTGAATCCCTCTTCGAGAGTCCGGCCGATTGCCATCACTTCACCGGTGCTCTTCATGGCAGTGGTGAGCGATCGGTCAGCGGTCTTGAATTTATCAAATGGCCAGCGGGGAACCTTCACAACCACATAATCGATGGCAGGTTCAAATGATGCCGGGGTGCATCCGGTGACAGAATTGGTGATCTCATCCAGCCTCATCCCAATGGCTATCTTGGCAGTGACCCGTGCGATCGGGTATCCGGTTGCTTTTGAGGCGAGTGCCGATGAGCGGGAGACCCTGGGATTCACTTCGATAACCCGGTAATCTCCATCTTTAAAGGCATACTGGACATTACAGCCTCCCTGAACGCCAAGTGCCCGGATGATCTTTATGGAGGCTGTCCTGAGCATCTGGTACTGGTCATCACGGAGTGTAAGGATTGGGGCAACAACTACACTCTCACCGGTATGGACACCCATCGGATCGACATTCTCCATACCGCAGATGATGATACAGGTGTCAGCTGCATCCCGCATCACCTCAAATTCTATCTCGTTCCAGCCTTTGACACTCTCTTCGACAAGTACCTGCCGTATCCTTGACTTTGAAAGCCCCATCTCGACGATCCGTCGGAGTTCCTCCACGGTTGTGGCAACACCACCGCCTGATCCTCCCAGTGTATATGCCGGGCGGATGATTGCGGGAAGACCAACCGTCTTCAATGCTTCATCCACCTGATCGAGGCGTGTCAGGATCATCGATTTTGGTACGGGCTCATTTATCCTGTTCATCAGGTCACGGAACTTCTCCCGATCCTCGCCCATGTAAATGGCATTCAGCGGGGTGCCGAGGATCTCT
>NZ_JARVGN010000366.1 GCF_029762515.1 Methanocalculus sp.
GGTGAGGGCGACAAAGACCTTCCTCTCCTCGATGAGTGCTTCTTTATCAAGGAACTCAGCAGAATGTGCAATCTCGGTCCTTCGTGGGTCGCTGAACTTCTCACGGATCTCCCTAGTCTCTTCCTTTACAACCGAGAGGATTGCTGCCTCACTTGAGAGAAGTTCCATGAGCCGTGCAATCTCTGCTTCAAGGGCATTCTTCTCATCCTCAATCTTCTGGCGTTCAAGTGCTGCAAGCCTCCGAAGCTGCATCTTCAGGATCGCATCTGCCTGGATCTCATCGAGCCCGAACCGGGAGATTAAGGCGACACCCGCTTCTTCCACCGATGCCGAGGCCCTGATGGTTGCGATCACTTCATCAATTCTGTCAAGGGCAATTAAGAGGCCAACGAGGATATGGAACCTGTCACGAGCCTTTCTGAGCTCAAACTCCGATCTCCGCCTGACAACCTCCACCCGGTGGGCGAGGAAGTACCGGAGCATATCGGTGAGCGGCAGCACCTTCGGCTGGCCATCGACGATCGAGAGGTTGATGACCCCGAATGTGGTCTGGAGCTGGGTATGCTTATACAGGAGATTCAAAACCACCTGGGCATTGATCCCTTTCTTCAGCTCGATGACAATCCTGATGCCGTCCTTGTCAGATTCGTCACGGAGATCGCTGATCCCCTCGATCTTCTTCTCACGTACGAGATCAGCGATATTCTCGATCATCCGTGCCTTATTGACCTGGTAGGGGATCTCGCTGATGATGATCCGTTCCAGATCCCGCTTGCCGGTCTCGATCTCGGAGACGCCACGGACGATGATCCGTCCGTATCCGGTGGTATAGGCGTTCATGATGCCGGCAGATCCCATGATCATGCCGCCGGTCGGGAAATCCGGACCCGGCATGATCGAGAGGATCTCCTGTGGAGATATCTCCGGATTATCGATGAACTGTTCAACGAGAGTGCAGACCTCGCCCAGGTTGTGGGGAGGCATGTTGGTTGCCATTCCAACCGCAATTCCGCTTGTTCCGTTGACAAGAAGGTTCGGGATGCGGGCAGGAAGAACTGTCGGCTCCTGCGTCGATCCATCGAAGTTCGGGATGAAATTGACCGTCTCCTTCTCGATATCTATCAGGAGCGCCTCAGCCGCTTTTGTAAGCCGGGCTTCGGTGTACCTCATTGCGGCAGCAGAGTCGCCATCAATCGAGCCGAAGTTCCCCTGCCCTTCAACAAGCATGTACCGGTAGCTGAAGGGCTGGGCCATCTTCACGAGGGTATCGTAGATGGCGGAGTCACCGTGAGGGTGGTAGTTCTCCATCGTGGCGGCGACCGCCTTGACGGATTTTCTAAATGGCTTGTCAGAGGTGTTCCCTGACCCCCACATCGCATAGAGGGTACGCCGGTGTACTGGTTTCAGACCATCGCGGACATCGGGGATCGCACGGCCGATGATGACGCTCATCGCGTAATCGATGTAGCTCTTCTTCATCTCCTCTTCGATTGGAACCGAAATAACCCGTCCCACTGGCGGCATTGCCGGTTCTTCAGATGTCAAGGTTCTTCACCTCCCCTGCATGGCGTTTGATGAAATCTTTCCTGGCAGATACATTCTCGCCCATAAGTTTCTCGAAGATATCATTTGCGTGAATCGCATCCTCGATCCTGACCTGTTTCAGCACCCTGCGTTCGGGATCCATCGTCGTCTCCCAGAGCTGGGATGCATTCATCTCACCAAGACCCTTGTACCGCTGGACATGGACACCGGTCTCACCCATCTCACCGACCGCCTTTCGCATCTCCTCCTCGCGGAAGACATAGACCTCCTTCTTCCCACGTGCAATGCGGTAGAGAGGAGGCTGGGCGAGGTAGATATAGCCGAGATCGATCAGCTCCTTCATGTACCTGTAGAAGAAGGTGAGGAGGAGTGTGCTGATGTGAGCACCATCGACATCCGCATCGGTCATGATGATGATTGCGTGGTACCGGGCACGTTCGGGATTGAAATTTGTGCCGATACCGGTTCCAATCGCAGAAATTAGCGTGTTGATCTCGAGGTTCTTTAAGATTTTATGTTCGGTTGCCTTCTCGACATTGAGGATCTTTCCCCTGAGAGGAAGAATCGCCTGGAATCTGCGGTTTCTCCCCTGCTTTGCCGATCCGCCTGCCGAATCTCCCTCGACGATATACAGCTCGCTCTTTGAGGGGTCGCGTTCGGAACAGTCGGCAAGCTTGCCGGGAAGTGTGGATGACTCAAGAGTGCTCTTTCTCCGGGCAAGTTCCCGTGCATTGCGTGCCGCTTCACGGGCACGGGCCGCT
>NZ_JARVGN010000367.1 GCF_029762515.1 Methanocalculus sp.
GCCTGTGCTATAAAGATTGAGAAGATACAGGAGGCCTGAAGATGGTAGCAAAAGGCGATATGCTCTATGCATGGGCAAAGGAATCCGAACTTGCAGAGAAGGGTGAGTGCGGAGGAGCAGTATCCACGCTCCTGAAGTACGCGCTTGAGAGCAAGATGGTCGATGGTGTCCTTGCTGTTAAGAAGGGTGCGGACATCTACGATGCAACACTCGAACTCATCACCGATCCTGCTGAGATCGTGGGCTCTGCCGGTTCACTCCACTGCGGTACGCTCCTCATCCCAAAGATGATCAAGAAGTACCTCGGCGGTGCAAACAACATGAAGATCGCCGTCCCCGTAAAGGGATGCGATGCAATGGCATTCTATGAGCTTGCCAAGAGGAACCAGATCAATCTCGATAACGTCATCATGATCGGTGTTAACTGTGGTGGGACTGTCTCGCCGGTTGTTGCCCGAAAGATGATCAAGGAGAAGTTCGAGGTTGACCCTGCCGATGTCGTGAAAGAGGAGATCGACAAGGGCCAGTTCATCATTGTCACAAAGGATGGACAGCACAAGGGCATCTCAATTGATGAACTCGAAGAAGAGGGATATGGCCGGAGGAGCAACTGCCGCCGGTGCAAGATGAAGATTCCCCGCCAGGCAGATCTTGCCTGCGGTAACTGGGGTGTCATCGGCGACAAGGCCGGGAAGGCAACCTTTGTCGAGGTCTGCTCCGAGAAGGGTGCGAACCTCGTTGATGGAGCGGTTAAGGCAGGAGCTCTTGAAACCTCGGCAGCAGATCCAAAAGGCCTTGCAATCCGTGCCAAAGTTGAAGGCGCGATGCTGAAACTCGGCGACAAGTGGCGCAAGCATGACTTTGAGGCACTCGGCGAAGGCCGTGCACGCCTTGAGACGATCATGAAGGAGACTTCCCGTTGTATCAAATGCTATGCATGTATCGAGAACTGCCCGATCTGCTACTGTGTTGAGTGCAGCACCAGGAAGCCGCACCTCGTCACACCCGGACAGGTTCCGCCAGGCCCGATGTTCCACATGATCCGGTTTGCCCATGTTGCAGACTCCTGTGTCAACTGCGGCCAGTGCGAGGAACTCTGTGCAATGGATATTCCAAATGCACTCTTCATGCACGCCCAGCAGGTCGAGCTTCAGAAGATGTTCGGCTTCACACCCGGTATCAACATGGACCCACCGGTTCTTGCATATGCCGAGGAGAAGGTTGAGCGGAAGCGTCTTGATGACACCGGCTCAGACCAGATCTTTGACAACGTATTCAAGGAATAAACGGTTGAATGTCTCTGTGGGAGAGATCCCACATGAGTTTTTTTTTAACATAATTAGATCATTTCTTATTGATTTCTTCATCAGATTATCGCTAGATCTCCTCGATTAGCCGTATAATAACTCTTTACAATATACTGGTTTATTGAATGTGGTTAACAAAATGGAAAGAAACAATCATGAAGCTATCTCTCCATACTCTATTTGATGAATGATACAATGGATCTGAAAATATTCAGATCTTCCGGGGGAGAATGCGTTCTGACACGCGATTATCCTGTTATTGCATTTGATGGATCCGGATTTCTCTCAGATACCGTCTCTCTCTGTATTGAAGGGCGGGTGCGCCTGCTTCTGAATGGAGAGCATTGTACCACCATGGTGGCAACCCCCGATGATCTTCTGGAATTTGCAGTTGGCTTCATCATTGATGAAGGTTTTTTACAGGGGATTCATGAGATTGACTCGATTAGTATCGACGATCTGTCGATAGATATACGGACCAGATCCGATGCGGCTTATATGAATGTTCATGATCTGGAAGTTGGGAGTTCCGGAGGGGTGGAGAATGCCAAAAGATCCGACGAAGAGGCTCCCGCTCTTCCAGAAGGGTGTGTCTTCCCTATTGACGCGGTTTTCTCAGCAGTTGATGTATTGCATGATCTCTCAAACACCTGGAAAAAAACCGGGGGCACCCACTCTGCCCTTATTCTTTCAACTAATGGAGATCTGGTTGCATATGCTGAGGATATGGGGAGACATACTGCAATTGACAAAGCAATCGGAAAGGCACTGATAAAGGGCGCTTCACTCTCCACCTGTTCTCTGACATGCAGCGGCAGGCTTCCTGCCGGCATGATCCGGAAAGCCTATCGCGTTGGTATCCCTCTTATCATATCAAATAATGCACCGTTTAGTTCTGGCATTGACATAGCTAACAAACTGAATATCACTGTTGCCGGTTTTGTCCGGAGACCACGGGCGGTTATTTATTCAGGCATG
>NZ_JARVGN010000368.1 GCF_029762515.1 Methanocalculus sp.
GAGAATCTTCATCTTCCCGATTACGAGCTGCGTCTGAGATCCATATTCCTGCTTTTCCATCACTCACCACACCATCATGACGTATCTGCCTGCTCAATTTCTAAGGCACCCGGATATAGATCGAATCGCCCATATACAATTGCCCACCCAGGGTATTCAATTTTTGATTCCGCTGCTTTGCAATGCTGCTCGAAATGGAGGAGTATGGAAAGGTACACGATAAACCACCCATAACCTTTCTTTGCCAATGATATTCTTATTATAAAGAACCATCTCAATGGAAAAGAACGGTTATATAAGAGAAGCGACAAGAGAGAAACTGAGTTGGATATACCATGGATAAAGCGCAGCTCATGGATGTAATCCTGCAACATCAGGAGATCTTTGCAGGGATACCTGAAGATACGATAGAACGGGATATCGATCTACAGAGATACATGCGTGGAAAAGAGATCGTCATAATAACAGGCATCAGGCGATCAGGAAAGAGCACCGTCCTGAAGCTCATTGCAGATCAATACCAACAACGGGATGAGAATATCCTTTTTATCAATTTTGAAGATATCAGGCTCCTCGACATCACAACGGACAACTACCATGATATCGAAAATATCGCAATAGAATTGTTCTCCCGCAGAAAGAAGACGGTATTCTTCTTTGATGAAATACAGTACGCACCTCAATGGGAGCGATGGGCAAATAACCTCCATTTCAAGGGGCATAAAGTCTTTGTAACAGGATCGAATGCAAAGATACTGGGAGGAGAGATTGCAACATCACTCACAGGAAGGAATGTCGTGCTGGATCTCCATCCATTCAGTTTCCGCGAGTTTTTACGATTGAAAGAGATAGAGATACCGGCAGAGCACCTCCTCACCTCAAACCTATCTGCCGAAATTGTTCATTTTTTTAAGGAATATCTCGAGTATGGCGGTTTTCCCGAGGTATTGAAAGAGAAGAACATCGAATTATCCGGGAATTATTTCAATGACATCCTGAAGAGGGATATCGAAACCCGCTATATGATACGTGAACAGGCAGGGCTCGCACGGCTCGCCACCTACCTTGCCTCGAATGCCACCTCCAAATTTTCATATTCAACTCTGAAGAGCGTAACAGGGCTGAAGAGCACAAACACAATCAGCCAGTACATCGGGTACTTCAGGGACTCATACCTCTTCTACACGCTTCCGGCCTTTTATTATTCCCTGAATAAACAGATTCAGGCATCAAAGAAAGTATTTGCAGGTGACAACAGTTTCTTAAATACCGTATCATTCCGGTTTTCTCATAATATCGGACAGAAACTTGAAAACCTCGTTTTTCTTTATTTATTGCAGTCAAAGAAAGGATATTCCCTCTTCTATCACCCAGGTGCATCAGGGAAGGAATGTGATTTCCTGATCATGAAGGAACCAGCTGTTCTCTCTGCTATCCAGGTATCTGCTGATCTCCAGAGCAGCGAGACAAGAAAGAGAGAGATTAGCGGGCTGCTTGATGCTCTTGATGAATATAATCTGGCTCAGGGGTACATCCTGACAATGGACAGTTATGGCCATGAGCAGATCGAAGGAAAGGATATCATCATCATCCCTGCATGGAAGTATATCCTCTACCCTGATCTCTATTCATAGAGGCTCCAATCGATACACAAAATACCTCTCACAGACCAGATTCTCATACAAACAGCCCGGACAAAAATACCATACATCCCCCTTCAGGTGATCCCATGCCAAAAACCCAGACCATAACCGACATAAGCGACGGATGCGAGGTTGACTCACTCTTCCTCCTCGAACAGATCGATATACGGAAGAAGAAAGATGACGGCAGATACCTCTTCGCCACGCTCGCCGACAGAACCGGCAGGATCTCCTGCAAGATCTGGGGGCTGCCGGCACAATCGGCTGACGAGATCGAGGCACTCGGCAGGAGCCTCCAGCAGGGAGAAGTCTACCGGATCAAAGGCTTTGCAAAAGTCTTCAATGGCGAGTGCGAGATCAATATCAATGATGGAATAGCCGATCTCGCCGCCCCGGCTGCTATCCAGGCATCAGAAAAGGGAGAGTTCGTCTATTCACCTGTTGATATCAAAGAAACCGCTATCGCCATACAGAACCTCGCCGGGACGATCAGAAACGGCCAGCTCAAGCTGGTCGTCTCCCTCGCATTGATGGATGCGGGCGGCTTCTACGAGAAGCCTGCGGCCAAGAAACGCCACCATAACTACCCAGGCGGCCTTGCAGAACATACCCTTGAGACGGCGACAATTGCTGT
>NZ_JARVGN010000369.1 GCF_029762515.1 Methanocalculus sp.
GATGACCTGTGCAGGGCCACGGTGGATTGCATCCTCGTGGAGCTTCACATCCATCAGCCGGATCTTGAGGTTCTGCACCTGCTCGTCTGCGAGCGGGCCGCCGTCAAGGGCCTCGTGGAGACCATCAAGGACCAGTTCCATCGTCTCGTTCAGGTACTGGATACCCTTTGTCATGTCGAGGAAGACATTGGTGGTGTAGATATCCTTGACATTCTTCGCCTCATCCTTATCCATGCCAAGGCCGACAAGCACATCACGCCGCTCGAGCTGGCTCATGTTCATCGAGACATCGCCGTTCTGGATTGCATCGACAATAGCCTGGTCAAGGGGCTCAACCTCGATATAGAACCGGTTGTGGCGGTTTGGCGACTTTCCTTCGACAGGCCCTGCCTTTGTGGTGACTGTCTCACGGTAGACGACGATAGGTTCAGACGTCACGATATCGACGTTCTTGTCACGGCGGATACGGCCGGTGATAACCTCAAGGTGGAGTTCTCCCATACCGGCGATTAAGTGCTCACCGGTCTCTTCATTGATGTTGACACGGATCGTCGGATCTTCCTTGGCAACCTGACGGAGCACTTCGACGAGCTTTGGCAGATCCTTCATGTTCTTTGCCTCGACTGCAACAGTCATGACAGGCTCTGAGTAGTGTTTCAGCGACTCAAATGGTGTCATCTCTTTGCTGGAGGTGACAGTCGATCCGACGATTGCATCCTTTAAGCCGGTTACAGCAGCAATATTGCCTCCGACGATCTGTTCGACCTCAACACGGCTTGGGCCCATGAAGATGCCGACCTGCTGGAGGCGGTTGCCCTTTCCAGCTGTTCCGACAACAAAGAGCTCCATCCCACGGCTGAGCTTTCCTGAGAAGAGACGGCCGGTTGCGACCTCGCCTGCATGGGGATCAAAGGAGATGTCGGTGACCATCATGGCAACTGCGCCTTTCGGGTCGCAGGTGAGCATCGCCTTTCCTTCGGCGGATTCCTTGTCACCATGCCAGATGATCGGGATACGCCGTTTCTGTGCATCGATTGGGTTTGGAAGGTGCTTTACGACGATATCAAGGATCACTTCGTGAAGCGGGCTTGACTTGGCAAGCGCTTTCATGTCACCGGCATTGCACTTGTCGATGACTTCCTTGAAGGAGACGCCGCTCTTCTGCATATATGGGATTGAGACTGCCCAGTTGTAGAGAGCAGATCCAAAGGCAACGGTGCCGATCTGGGCATCGAGCTTCCATCCGCCTTCGGTGTACATCTTCTCGTTCATCCCTTTGATCAGCTTGTTGACCTTGTCAATGACACGGCCGAGCCGGATCATCATCTCCTGCGGGTCGACCTTCAGCTCGTTGATAAGGCGATCGACCTTGTTGATGAAGAGTACCGGCCTGACACCCTCTTTCAGTGCCTGCCTGAGAACGGTCTCGGTCTGGGGCATCGGGCCTTCGACTGCATCGACGAGGACGATGGCACCATCGACTGCACGCATTGCCCGTGTGACGTCGCCACCGAAGTCGACGTGACCGGGGGTATCGATCATGTTGATCAGGTACTCATTCCCGCCGTACTCGTGGACCATCGAGACGTTCGATGCATCGATTGTAATTCCTCGAGCCTGCTCTTCCTCATCGGAGTCCATGAAGAGCTGTCTGCCTGAGAGCTCTTCTGAGATCATCCCTGCTCCGGAGAGGAGATTATCTGAGAATGTGGTCTTCCCATGGTCGATGTGTGCAACGATACCAATGTTACGGATAAATTCGGGCTTGTCCATCAGCTCCGAAACTTTCTCCACCATCTTTTTGCCGCGTGACATAATTCACCAAAAAAAGTATTGATTAGCGGGCGGACTTTGCAATCCGCTCGACTTCTTCCTTCTTACCGACAGAGAAACATTTCGAGTCGCCTTTTGATGCGGCGATCAGCTCATCGGCAAGCACCTGGGCTGCTGAGCGCTTCTTTTTGTGGGCTCCCTTCCAGACACCGGTTGCGATATATTTCATTGCGGTGTTTACCCTTCGGATCGGTGCGGTGTCAACAGACTTTGGCACGTTGATACCACCGTACTTCAGACGAACCGTCTCTTCACGGGGTCCGGCATTGGCGACTGCATCGACGAGAACCTGGATCGGGTTCTGCTTGGTCTTTGTGTGGATGATATCGAATGCATCCATCACAATCCTTGTGCAGAGCTGCTTTTTTCCGCTGTTGTGCTCGACCTGCATCAGGCGGTTGATCAGCCGCTCGACGATTGCCATTGAGGATTTG
>NZ_JARVGN010000036.1 GCF_029762515.1 Methanocalculus sp.
GAAACGGTTTTTATTCAGGTTTGATCCGGTTTGAGCTACCTGATTCTCCACAAACGATCCGGCTCAATTTTTATCGGAATCAGAGACCCGATCTAAATCCCTCTTCTCCCCAATTATCACTCCTTAGAGAGGGGTGCCGTATCCTTTTACCCTCACTTCATGTACCCCGGTTTCTTCTCCTCCTTTTTCCTTCTCCTTCGATCCTTCCCCCCCTCATTGGATGGAACAATTCTGACATGCCTCGGATCTTCAAAGAGGAATACGCACCTCTTCAGCAATCCCGGTCTCCCGGATCAGAAGTCGCCTGTCTTATCGATTATTATTGTAACTCTTCCTGAGCCCCTTCTGATCACGATCCTCTTCATCATCTCCTCTCCAAGGTGTTCAGGGAGCTTTCCCGACTGCCACTCATATTCTGCTGCAACCGCAGTCTCAGCATTGGCAGGATCAGCGGCTGCGATTGCTTTCAAGGCATAGTATGCAGCGCCATAGGCATGCTGGGGCACATGGGCAGTTGCCACCGCCTGTCCGGCGGCACGTGCGGCGAAAGAGGCCGGGTTATTCGATGCAGCCTCCCTGGCGGCCGCATGGGCGCCAAGAGATGCCCCGCGTATCTCTTCCATCGAAAAGGAGCCAAAATCAATCCACCTCCGGCAGACGTCCAGTGCAGTCCGTGGCCGTTTGTCCCCTGAATATGCACTTTCAAAGAAGGGAAGCACCCGCTCAGCGCAATCTGCCGCCCAGGCGGCCATCAGTTTCTGATCGTTACGGCTGTACTTCTTCATTGAGATAAGAAGAATAGTGGAAGCTCTTCGGTTATGTATTATGGATCAACCCGGAGGATGCACCTGCATATACCAGTTGGAATGCGAACAAAAGAAACGGGCCTGGGGGGATTCGAACCCCCGACATTCGGGTTAGAAGCCCGACGCTCTATCCTGGCTAAGCCACAAGCCCCGGAAGGATATAATAGTTCGATCTCCCGGTTTTTATTCCTTTGTGTGATGCATGATGTCCGGGCACCTCCTTCAACCATACATCACCATGTAAAAAAGTCCATGTTCACTGCATCGGGGGATCCCGACATAGTCACCGGTATATGTACCCGCCTTTCTGTAGTGCTCCTCTCTGCATGGAGACACGTCTCTCCTGATCCGGATAGCTTTATCATTCCAGAGGTTTTTGATCGATTTGTGGAAATAATGATTCAGATGAGGAAGAAGATTACTATCAGAAGGCTGTGCGATCAAATCACGGTTGATCGCCTCAGGGAAGAGGATGTATCTCCATGAAGATCGCTGTTTTAAATGGAAGTCCAAAAGGCGATCTCAGTGTCACCATCCGTTCTGTTCGGTACATGGAGCTGGCAGGGCCCGATCATAGCTTTGATATCATTCCTATTGCATCGGAGATCAACAGGATCGCGAGAGATGAGGCGTATTTCGATGCCCTTATGCAGAGAATTTCCGGAGTTGATGCTGTTCTCTTTGCATTCCCCCTCTATGTGATGCTTGTGCCGGCACAATTCAAGCGTTTCATCGAGCTTGTCTTTGAAAGGGGTGCTGGTATTCATTTTCAGGGTAAATATGCCGCCTCCATATCGACATCCGTTCATTTCATGGATCATATCGCCCACAATTACATCCATGCGATAGCCGAAGATCTCGGAATGCATTTCGTTGGAGCTTTCTCGGCACATATGCAGGATCTCTTAAAGGAGGAAGAACGAAAGCGGCTTGAACTCTTCTCATCCATGTTCATAGAGACGATCCAGAAGAAGCCGGTGATACAGCCGATCTACCCGCAGATACGCCAAAGCCTCCCCTCCTACACTCCGGTATTACCCCTGGCCCCCCTGGAACAAGGCAATCTACGGATTCTTATCCTCACTGATCACAATGCCCCGGATTCAAATTGTGCGAAGATGGTAAACCGGCTCAAAGAGACATTCGGGGGGAAGGCAACAATCGCAGAAATTCCTGATATCGGAATGAAAGGCGGATGCCTTGGATGCTGCCGGTGCGGGTATGACAACACCTGTGTCTATACTGACGGGTTTTCTGAATGGTACAGGAACACGCTCCTCTCATCTGATATCATCATCTTTGCAGGGGAGATCCATGACCGTTTCCTCTCTTCAGGTTTCAAGCAGGTCTTCGATCGCTCATTCTTCATGGGGCATATCCCCGCCTTCAAAGGCAGAACAATCGGCTACATGGTATCAGGGCCTCTCTGTGAAAACCCTGTCCTGATGGAGTTCTTCAGGGCATTCACAGATAGCGAGGGTGTTCTCTGCGGGCATATCATCAGCGACGAATCCGATGACCCGGCTGAAATAGATCGCAGGATCGACAGCTTCGCATCATCGCTAATCTCCAGTGCAGGAAGCGGATATAGTCCTCCGCCCACCTTCTATGCTGTCGGAGGCCACAAGATCTTCCGGGACATGATCTGGGGAGGTATGCGGGCGATCTTCAGGGCAGATCACCGCTATTTCAAAAGAAACAAACTCTATGATTTCCCGCAATACCAGTATACGCAGCGCCTCAGGTCTTCCTTATTACGGCTCCTTCTTGTATTTCCACCTGCACGGAGATCGGTCTTCCTCAGGATGAAGGAGCATATGGTCGAAGCTCATGATCGGGTACTCGAAGCATATAAACAATGATCGTTTATATTTATCGACATTGATGTCAACTAAGGGATATGATCGGACTTGAAATATAGGTGCAAGATATTCGATGATATTATTATATATTTGTTATGAAGAACTTAGAATGATTACCTCCCTCATATAAAGTAATTTGCACGTGCGATCGATCAATAGCAATACTAACTTTATTTTAATTGTGAAAATAATGGGGTATCGCTATATTACTCAATAAAATATCAATCTTGGTGCCTTGTCCTCCTTGATCTCCTGAGAGCGATTTCGTCCTCTTCTCTCTGACTTTTATATCAAACCGAAGAAAATGGTGACCATCCAAACTTCGTTGTAGTTTCATGATCAAGCTTCTGGTCATTAGATACTCAATGGGTTATCTGATTCTCAGATTGTACAAGATTCTATGATCACCTCTCTTCCCATCATTGTCATATCCGACAAAGATTCCAGATGCTTCAACAATATGGTTATTCCGGTACTTCTAATTAATATTGGTCAAGACGAATTAATCTGGGCTGAGTTCCTGTAGATGATCAATCAGAACGTATTGAAAGATAACCGTGTGTTATGCAAGATGCCAGTTGTATCACAGCAGAACGGGGTCGTGCCCTCCCTGATACGCCGCGAGGGAAAAAGGCAAAGATACGTCGAGGCAGTGATGGAATCTGGATCAAGAAAAGTTCAAAATTTTCTTATGCGTATTAAGTGGATATTCTCATGGATAGAGAATATCAATTCATCGGATGATTTGCAGCTTCAAAGACTTCTGTTCATGACAGCAAAGTCAATCTCTCGCATTTAGAGAGACAGTCTAAATGTACAAAGGTTAATTGTGATCTATCAACCGCGAAATCGATTCATGGTGCGGGCGATGAAACTTGGGGACTGTTTTATAAATCTAAATGCTTAAGGAAGGTAGTGTTTAAATAAGCAATGTAAACTATAGTTGATAACTGATCGCGCACTTCAAGATCCAAAATCCCCAAGAATAATAATAAAAATCTGAATGTGGCAATAATTGACTATACATAGGGATATTCTGCAAAAAGACCTCAATTTACCTCCGTAATAGGGGCCATTTTGTTCTTACTTCTGTTTGAAAGCATTGAAGTACTGATTACAATTTTATCTCTGAAAGATTGACATCAATTATACTCTACTAATGAATAGGTTTCAGACGATGTGGATGATCAATATTATATACCTATATATTCAATCATGAAATCATGATATTAGGCGTCATGCGTAGATCATCACGAAGCAACCTTACCAATTCAAAGAGATGTGTCATTAATCTAGGGTTAGAAACAGATTTTGAAACCCTTCGGAAATGTGTTTCTGGGATTGAGGTTACCAACGATATCCGTAGCTCAATAAATCGATTGGCAAGTGTTGGATATGTCCGATTGGGAACTCGGGTGAATATGGATGACAACACCGAAACAATAACTCTCAAGCAAACGGCAAAGGCTACTTCACTAGGTTGTCGTATTCTTAATGCTAGATAATATATAAGTCCTAAATACCCTCTTTTTTTCAGGAGCTTAAATTTGAATAAAAAGATTTGCATAGGTTGGATTCCGCATCTGAATGGCGCTCCATTTCTGACTAATCGATGGTGGCAACAGATTCGTAGAAAGAGAACTGATGGCGAACGAGTCTATTTTAATTTTCAGAGGCCAGATGAAAAGACAGGTCCTATTAAACCTTTTAATCTAGATCTAATTGAGGAATATTTTGGACTTAAATCATCATATCTTATAAAAGAGACGATAAAAAATTCAGCGTATTTCGCCCATTGCAAGCCTGTAGACGATACCGACCCGAATGAGAGATGGTTCTTTGTTTATCGATTTAAAGATGATACATTAAAACATCTTGTAGATGTAATAATTTTTAAGAAATTTTCGTTTGGACCTCAAGGCTCTACCAACTATGTACTAAGATACCTTGCAACGGTCGAAATCGGCGAATTAGATGAGGACGGTTTTATCACACTTCTAAACCCAACAATTACAACTGGTAATATTGTAACTGACGGATTCGATGTCTCAGTTCAATACCTCGAAGAAAGTTTTCAAGCTGTTAGAGATATCCTTCACCATCACAGTCACCATATAAATTCACACTATAATGGAAATATTATTGGACCAGATAGCATCATTCGTCCTGTAATTTCTGACTCCAACAACGACAAGTCTAAAATAAAACGAAAAATTGCAGAAAAATACCAAATATGTCTATTGAACCATTTAGAACACATCACTGAACTTGCTTCTATCACTGGATCTAATTCAAACCTCCAAATTCTTAAAAAAGGATATTCTGAACTTATCTCAGTAATCAAACAAGGAAATGGTGTTTTAATTTATTATAATCAATATTTATTAGAATTGAGAAAAAAAAGCATTATTAATCACGATGAACACTCAACACTTAAAGAGTCTGCATTTAATATGCGAGATGCATATCAATCATTTTTTAGTGGTTTGGATACCCAATTTCAAATGCATATAACATTTAGATCTGACTTAATATTGATCATCACGGCGCTATTAACATTCTGGATTGTTTTTATTGAAATCTTGACGTTGCTTTCAGATGTTTTTAAAGAGATAAATTCTATAAAATTATATTTAATTTTGATACCTCTTAGTTTAACTTCTTGGTTTTTTTTCAAACCAATTCGTTTTATAATTGAAGAGAGGATAGAGAGAAAATAATTACAAGGTCATATATTATTTAATCTTCGGCAGTAAATTTATAGGTAATAATTTATATAAAAATGCATGTTAAATCTTAAGTTCTGCATCTTTTTCTTTCCATATTTATCCTCTGCAAGTTTGAACTGGTTAAAGATCAATTGGGTCTGCATCTCTCTTACCTAACATGTTCTTTCTTTTTGATTTTGTTCCTATCTAATCTTAGCTCTCGTATTTCGGTTATGAGAACGTCAAATGACTATTGAATGGAAATATGTTTCCAACAGAGATTGCGGTCTATATATAATACATAATAATTTAATCTCTATGATTCCACTCACGGCTACCGATACCTTTAAAAGCATCCCTGCATAATGCTCTTCTGTTGCCGCAATGCGGCAGATACAGGAGTTATGACTATGATCCCAACGATGATGGAAGATCTGATCAATACCCAGATCAATGCCGAGATGTACTCGAGTTACCTGTACCTCTCGATGTCCGCATGGTGCTCGGATAAGAACTGGAAGGGCTTTGCCCACTGGCTCCGCCTCCAGGCACAGGAAGAACTGGCTCATGCGATGAAGTTCTATGACTATCTCAGTGAGCGGGGCGGAAACATTAAACTCGCCGCTATCGCCGCCCCGAAGGCCGACTGGAAGGATATCCCTGCCATCTTTAAGGAGGTCTATGCCCACGAACAGAAGGTCACCGGCATGATCAACGCCATGATGACAGAAGCGATCAAGCAGAAGGATTATGCATCTGAGATCATGCTCCAGTGGTTTGTCACCGAGCAGGTTGAAGAGGAAGCGAATGCCTCTGATATCGTCGCAAACCTTGAAAAGATCGGTCCGGCAACAGGCGGTCTCTACCATCTTGACCACCAGCTCGGCAAGCGATAAATGTTAGAATCCAATACCTTCTTTTTGGTGCTGGCGCACCAGAAAACCAGACGATCAGCAGAGGATACCAGATGATTACGACACATATAAGAATCGCCGGGATGCACTGCGCAACCTGTGCCAAAGCCATAGAGAGCTCTGTTCAACAGCTTGATGGCATATCCTCGGCAGAGGTGAATCTCGCCGCAGAAACACTCCGTGTTGGGTTCGATCCGGATGCTGTATCAATTCGGGATATCGAGGAGGCAGTCAGGGAAGCAGGCTTCTCACCTGTTCCCGAAGCACTCACACTCAGGATCAGCGGCATGCATTGTGCCGTCTGTGTACAGTCAGTAGAAAAAGCACTTGCCGGTCTCCCCGGTATCACCTCTGTCTCGGTCAATCTCGGAACAGAACAGGCATATCTCACCTACTATCCGGAAATAACATCGATCGAAGAGATGAAGAAAGCAGTCTCGGAAGCTGGCTTCACCGTCACCGGCAGGGACGATGACCCCGCATCCGGCACCATGGATGCCGTGGCTGCACGTGATCTCCGCATGAAGGCATACAGATCCATCCTCGGATTTGCAGTCTCAGGATTCCTGATGCTCCTGATGTGGACACACCCTCCTCTCCCGCTCCCGATGCCGCTGATGATGTTTCTCTTCGCAACACCGTTCTTTGCCTTCCTCGCATACCCGATCTTCTCTGCGGCCATCCGATCCCTCAGACATGGCATCCTGGATATGGATGTCATGTACTCGCTTGGTATAGGGACAGCATATTTTTCAAGTGTCCTCTCGACCTTTGGGATATTCCTCTCAGCAGACTTCAACTTCTATGAAACAGCAATCATGCTCACTGCGTTCCTCACCCTTGGCCGTTACCTTGAGGCAAGGGCGAAAGGAAAGACGGGTGAGGCGATCCGCTCCCTGATGAACCTCCAGCCAAAGACGGCAACCGTGATCAGGGATGGTGTCGGAACGATTGTGCCGGTTGAGGAGATCGTCCCTTATGATCTCGTCCTCGTCCGCCCCGGAGAAGCCATTCCTGTGGATGGAGTGGTTGTTGAAGGAGAGAGCCATGTGGATGAATCGCTTGTGACTGGTGAGCCGCACCCGGTCTACAAAGGAAAGGATGCCAACGTCATCGGCGGCACGATCCCGACAAACGGAGCGATCACGATCTATGCAACAAAGGTTGGAAAGGATACCGTTCTTGCCAGGATCATCAGGATGGTCGGGGAGGCACAGGGGAGCAAGCCCTCGGTTCAGAGAGTTGCAGATACGGTGGTATCCTACTTCATCCCGGCTGTGCTGATCATCGCGTTCTCAGCATTTGCCTTCTGGTACTTCATCGCCGGCTCTCCGCTCCTCTTTGCCGTCACCGCCCTCATCTCAGTGCTGGTCGTCGCCTGCCCCTGTGCCCTCGGGCTTGCCACCCCGACCGCCATCACCGTTGGAATCGGACGGGGTGCAGAACTTGGTATCCTGATTCGAAACGGTGAGGTGCTCGAACAGTCCGGCACCATCACCACCGTTGCCATTGACAAAACAGGCACCCTCACCGAAGGCCGACCTGAAGTAACAGATATCACACCCTACCGTCGCACCGAAGAAGAGCTTATATCGTATGCAGCATCTGTGGAGCGATTATCGCTCCATCCTCTTGCAGAGGCGATTGTCAGGAAAGCTGAAGAGGCTGATGCACCGCTCCATGAAGTGGCCGGCTTTGAGTCATTCAGCGGAAAGGGGGTCTTTGGATATATTCAGGATCTCCCGGTTCTCATCGGAAACCGCTCCCTGCTTGAGGAACACTCCATTCAGATCCCAAAGAATGCACTTGGATCGATCGTCAGGTTTGAGAGTGAGGGGAAAACCGTCCCCCTCATTGCAGTGGACAGAACCTATGCAGGATGTATTGCCATTACTGATCCGATCAAGGCCACCTCGCATGATGCAGTGAAGGTGTTTGAGGAGATGGGGCTCTCTGTCGTGATGATCACCGGCGATAACGAACACACTGCACAGGTGATCGGAGAGGAGATCGGAATCTCCCGTATCCTTGCTGGCGTTCTCCCCTGGGATAAAGCAGAGGAAGTCTCCCGGCTCCAGGAGCGTGGTGAGAAGGTCGCATTTATCGGGGATGGCATCAATGATGCCCCGGCGCTTGCACAGGCGGATGTCGGGATCGCCATCTCCGGTGGAACCGATGTCGCAGTCGAGAGCGGGGGCATTGTCCTGATGCAGAGCAATCCCCTTGATGCCGCTGCAGCAATCCAGCTCGCCCGAAAGGTTATGGGCAGAATCCGGATGAATCTCTTCTGGGCATTCTTCTATAATATCCTCCTCATCCCGATTGCAGCAGGGCTTCTCACCCCCTTCTTTGGGATCACCTTCCGCCCCGAATATGCAGGACTTGCGATGGCACTCTCATCTGTGACTATCGTCTCGCTCTCGCTCCTCCTGAGGGGATATAACCCCCCGGCAAAGAAGCGGGGAGATCCACCGGCAGATGCCGGATAACCTCCTTTTTTTTGTATCCGGGGTAATAGTCTTCTCTTCAGGGGATATCCGTTGAATCGAGGCAAAAATCCATATTCAACGTCTTTTTAACCAATTCGCGTATGTATCGAGTTATAGGTTTATGAGGTCTCAGAACAGATAGTATACAGAAACAACTGTTCCCCTCTTTTCCGGGGGCGTGAGGTACCGGACGATACCGGCCGAGCTGAGCACGTAGAATATAATCTATCAAATTTGTCCGGACTGATAAGAATGGGATACCGTACTCACGCACGCCACACCACCTGCCCTGGGTGTAATGAAGAGATCTATATGGAAGAGCTGGTGAAAGGACAGTGCCCGCTCTGCGGCTCACCGGTTGAAGAGCTTGAGGCTCATGATGAGTCGCTTGATTATGATGACGGATTCGAACGGTCCGAACTATCCTGGCTCGTCCTCCAGTACTTCCTCTTTAAGAAGTTCGAGGATCTGGGAGCAAACCCCCTCCAGGTCTTCCGGCTGTTATCCACTGTTGAAGAGAACGGAGAGGTTGTTGCCACAAAGAAGGAGAAAGAAGAGCTTCCCTATGAACTGGATGCGGAGCTCTCACGTCTGGAGCGGCTGCTCCCAAAGCGATGCAGCTCAT